>CAZWTS010000110.1:0-4147 GCA_964637085.1 uncultured Desulfurococcales archaeon
GTAATTGGAACATAGATAAATACTTCAACATGATTGTAGGGCTCCAAAACTATAACCGTTTATTCTCTCTAATAACACGTGATCCTGTAGCGAGACAAGTAGTGGTAAACACCATTGTATTCGTAGCAATAACGTTAATAATAAATGTGTTAGGTGGACTCGGATTAGCTCTAGCAAACTTCTTCATCGATGAACGGGTGTCAACTGGGTTCCGTACATTATGGCTTTTACCCCGTATGACTCCTATAGCAGTATATGGTTTATTATGGTATTACTTCTTTCACGGTAGCAACATAGGCTTACTGAACTCTATCGCTATGAGTCTAGGTTTAATAGATAAACCAGTTGCTTGGGGTCAGGAAGTTATACCATGGGGGCCCTGGTCTATTATCATAATAGTTAACGGATTTGTAGGTGTAAGTTTTGGAATGGTTATATTCTATTCAGCATTAAAGTCGATTCCAAGAGAACTAATTATAGCGGCGAGAGTAGACGGTGCAAGTAACTGGCGGCTTACAACTCATATACTAATACCTCTATTACGCTGGCATCTATTATTTGTTACCACATGGCAGCTACTAAGCCTTCTAACAACTTATGCCCACACCTTCCTACTTGTAGAGTGGGGGGTAGTTAGTAGAACCTATGGTCAGACATGGGCTCTCTACGTATTCAATACAGCCTTTGGTAGAGGAGAGCAAGATCAAGGTCTAGCAGCGGCTGCGGCAGTAATTCTAGTAATATTTGGTGCTATTCTTGGATGGATTACTGTCAAGGCATTAGGATTTAATAAAATGATAACCAAGCCTAAAGGTGATATATAATGCAGCTACGAGACGTTGAGGTAAGGTCTAGGAGGATAGAAATAGTATTAATCTTGGCAGTATTCCTAGCTAGTCTACCACTAATACTAAACTATGGGCTTCTTATTCTCTCAAGTTTTAGTACAGAAATGGTTACTAATCTAGATCCAACATCATTCAGACCCACAATAAGTAATTGGATACTATTATTCGAGGGACGCTTATCAGTCACTGGTGGCGTTAGAGAAGATGTGTTAAGATATACTATCAATACTGCTATAGTAGCCTTAGGTGTTGCTGGAGTAGTAGTGATAGTTAGCGTTATGGCAGGTTACGCTATGTCTCGTATGAACTTTAAGGGTAGAAGTATCATAATGCAGTTGATTCTATTACTCCACGCATTCCCTGGAGTAGCATTAATCATTGCGGTATACTTGATTTTTCGTGCAACACTTCCAACAAATATGGAGTTAGCGAGAATATACTCGTTCGCATACGTTATAGTTGCTAGAGCCGCATTAGAAATCCCCATGTCAATATGGTTGATAAAAGGTTTCTTTGACCGAGTTCCATGGGAGGTAGAATGGGCCGCAATAATAGATGGAGCTTCAAGACTTAGGGTTTGGAGAGAAGTAATGTTGCCAATGGTTAAACCGGGTATAGCTGCTATAGCAATATTCGCCTTCCTCGCGGGATGGGAAGACCTAATATATGTGAGAACATTCTTATTTGATAGGACTCTCGCAACCTACATAGAATCCAATATAAACGTAGAATTCGCATATATGCCTCTCCTCGCAGCAGCAGGAACCCTATATCTCCTTCCAACAATACTATTCTTCATACTTACCCAGAAACTCCTCCTTGAAACAAGTACTGGAGGAATAAAGGGGTGACCCTAAAATGGTTAGTGTAAGACTCGAGAAGGTAACAAAAAGATTCGGGAAAGTAGTAGCAGTCAACAACGTAGACCTTGAAATAAAGGAAGGGGAATTCATGGCTCTCCTCGGTCCAAGTGGTTCAGGAAAGTCAACGCTTCTATATCTTATCGCCGGAATATACAAGCCTACATCTGGTAAAATATATTTTGGCGAACGTGATGTAACTAATCTTCCACCACGTGAACGTAACGTAGGTCTAGTTTTCCAAAACTATGCCCTTTATCCCCACATGAAGGTTTTCGACAACATAGCCTTCCCATTAAAGATAAAGAAGGTTCCAAAAAATGAAATAAAACAAAAAGTATTCGAGGTAGCTAAGTTATTAAGAATAGAGCATTTACTAGACCGTTATCCGGGGCAACTTAGTGGCGGTCAGCAGCAACGTGTGGCTATTGCTAGAGCACTCGTTAAAGAACCAGAAGTCCTCTTGCTCGATGAACCCCTAAGCAACTTAGACGCACTATTACGAGTTAGTGTGCGTTCCGAGTTAAAGAGACTCCAGAAGAGTCTTGGTATAACAGCAATCTACGTTACCCATGACCAAGCAGAGGCTATGGCATTAGCTGATAGAATAGCAATAATTAATGATGGTGTTATACAACAAGTAGACTTACCTGAAGTGGTATATAATCGCCCCAGAAACATGTTTGTAGGAGGCTTCATAGGGAACCCGCCAATGAATTTCATTGAAGCCGAAGTAGACTACGGTGAAACTATAAGACTAGTAGTAGGCGGTGATATTGTATGGATACCTAACGAGTATGTTGAGATACTCAGTAAATTGAAGTTAAGGAAAGTAGTACTCGGGTTTAGACCCGAGGATGTACTCGTGTTTAAGGAGGAGAAACAAGTTGAACCCGGTAGCTCTGTTATAAGGGGTGAGATATTCACAGTAGAACCCATGGGTAGAGAAATACTATTAACGGTAATGATAGGGGAAACTATGATTAAAGTATATGCTCCACCAACTCAGTATTATTCAATGGGTGATAAAGTATTCCTTCAAATAAATCCTGCAAAGCTGAGACTCTTTGACCCAGAAAGTACTATTGCTCTAGAGTACCTTGTTAAGACGTGAAGATTTCAGTTACTTCATGTTTGATGGCACGTAGATGACTGGTATTATGGATAAACCAGCAGCATAGTCTATCTTCAATATGTATGGATCAAGTCTCCCGCTCGCTATGGCATCTATAATCTTTATCAATGGGTCTACATAGTACAAGAAGGGTGTACCATTGCTACATTTTATACGCCAGTACCTCTTGGTATCTCTTTTTACACGTTCAAGTCTTTTCTCAATGATTTCTCTTATCTTACTTGTATTTACATTGCCTTTAATAACTGCTTCAAGTACCTCTAGATTTTCTTCAATATTTTTCTCATAAAAGTCAACGATAGTATAGTCGGCTATACGGAGATGTAGCTTCCATTGTTTTAAATCCATCTTTTTATCTTTACATACACGTATGGTTGTATTAGCATTATCCTCTATTCCCGCCTGATAAGTCTTACCTACGAGAATTAATGGTGAAATATATATTGAAGCAAACATTAATCCTTCTGCAACCTCTAAGGGTACATCAAGTAATTGTTTTAGAATATTATCTAGTCCACGTAATCCCTCTATGGGATATACTAATTCTCTAAACGGATTGCCGTTCAGATAATCTCTTAAAATAGCCCTATATCTCTGAACTAGTGTGGGTGTTAAACCTAGGTTGCGATACCTAAAGCGTTGAACAAGCCATACAATGCTATCCCAAACACCGCTTTCATCTAAATTAAACACTACAACTCCACGTAGATTCTTTACTATTGCAGCATATCTTGCAAACAATATAGTTCTCCCATACCACTATGCTAGGTTAGGATTAATAAAGGATAGTATGAAATAATAATTATGGTTAGATAGGGCTTTGATATTTAAATTCGATCCATACAAGGAAGTTGTTAAGATAAGCGATCGCATAGAAAAGGCATATAATCTATTATTAGGTGCCTCAATGATAGAAAATCCAGATAATGTTAGAGTAGAGGTTAGAGCATTAATAGGGCCTATGATTAAAGCATGGTCCAAGCATCGAAAAAGAGATAAGATTATATGGACTCTTAGGTTGAAGGCATTCAAAGAATTAGAGAAAAGTATAAAGCATCTAAGAAAAATACTTTCGAAAACTCATGAAGAATTAGATAGGGTTCGTGATGACCTAGAGGAAGTATTAAGGGGATTAGAAGAAGTTTTCGAGGGCGGCTATGAGAAGGGAGTCGAGGAAAAGATTAGAGGGCTTGCAGATAAATTACACCGTGTAGAAGACATTCTATGGGGATAACATATGTTTAAGGAAAAAAAGAATGATATAGAGAAAAATATTAGTAATTGGCTAATAGAGGAGGGGTTCA
>CAZWTS010000111.1:0-4566 GCA_964637085.1 uncultured Desulfurococcales archaeon
CTCAAGCTCTACTAAGAAGTATACCGAGACTACGTGGAGCAAAGGAAAAACTAGAATGGATACCCGGTACGCCACCAGACCTAAGGAACCCACCGCCTGGATGCCGCTTCCATCCACGCTGTAAGTTTACAATGGATATATGCCGTAAGGAGCCGCCTCCCGAAGTATATCTTGAACCTGATCATCGAGTACTTTGTTGGCTTTATGGTAAAGAAAAACAACAAAATCAGGGTGGTAGCTTATGAGTAAACAACCACAGCTTCCCCCAAGAGACGAAGTATTAAAGGAAATAGAGAAGAAAGTAGGCGAGAAATTACTATTATATGCTTACAAGCTTAGAAAATGGTTTCCAATAAGGAGAGGCATAAAGGAAGTATTAACACGACAGCCACCAAGATATGTTAGAGCAGTAGACACTATAACATTCTACATAAAACAGGGAGAAACATTCTGTCTAGTAGGAGAAAGTGGTTGTGGAAAAACAACAACTGGTAGAACACTAATAAGGTTACTCGAACCAACAGGAGGTTACGTATTCTATAAAGCTAGACCCGAAACTATAAAGGAAGTAAAGGAAATCCAAGGAAACATATACGTAAAGGACGGATTCATAGACTTAACAACTGTTCACGCTAAGAAGTTTAAACCATTACGTAAAGAATTACAAATAATATTCCAAGACCCCTATGGCAGCCTCAACCCCAGGTTTAAGATAAAGGACATCCTCGAGGAACCATTAATAGTACATGGTCTCGGCGGATCAATGGAGGAGAGGGAGAAAATGGTCTTAAAAGCATTAGAGGATGTAAAGCTAACACCGCCTGAAGAATTTGCTTACCGCTATCCACATATGTTATCTGGTGGTCAGAGGCAGAGAATAGGTATTGCTAGAGCAGTAATACTCAATCCTAGGTTTATAGTAGCAGATGAACCCGTATCAATGCTTGATGTCTCTATAAGAGCAGAAATACTAGAGTTAATGAATGAGCTGAAAAGAAAGTATGGTCTAACCTACCTCTTCATAACACATGACCTTGCTGTAGCACGATATATTTGTGACCGTATTGCAGTAATGTACCTAGGCAAAATAGTTGAAATAGCATCATCCGATGAGCTAATAGACAACCCGTTGCACCCATATACAAGAGCACTAATAGCAGCAGTACCAGAACCAGATCCGGAATTAAGACATAAGTTTAAAGAAGTACCAATTAAGGGAGAGATACCGAGTGCAGCGGCAATACCCCCTGGTTGCC
This sequence comes from uncultured Desulfurococcales archaeon, assembly GCA_964637085.1. Classification (GTDB taxonomy): domain Archaea; phylum Thermoproteota; class Thermoprotei_A; order Sulfolobales; family WANQ01; genus JALWGO01. The sequence continues at coordinate 1,257 of CAZWTS010000111.1, forward strand.
GCTTCCACCCACGCTGTGTTGCATTGGATCAGCATCCAGAGCTACGAGACCAGTGTACTAGAGTTGAACCAGATCTAATAGAATATGAGAAAGAACATTATGTAGCGTGCTGGTTATATAGGCGTGGCTAAAAATCTTAATACCACATTTATACTTTTATTTTGAATTCTTTTATTGTAGCCTACACTTATATTTCCTTAATAATGACTCAACATAGTTAGCGAAAGTATACTCGTCTACATAGCCTACTATAAAGTCTACTGGTTTTCCATCAACAATTACTATTGTTGTCGGAGTACCCATTATATAGTACTTGTATGCTACCCTAGGGTCTCTTTCTAAATTAATTCTAACAAAGCCCGCTTTTCCCTTAAACTCCTCTGCAACCATATAGAAGACTTCTTCGAACATCATGCAGTAGGGGCAGTGAGTCGTATAGGTGTTCACGAATAGGATTCTACACTTTCTCATATAATCTTCTAGATCTTCAAGCCCTACTGCTTCCACTACGGGTTTTGATACTAGTCTCGGATCATAGCAACAACTACTTGTTTTTCCTTCAACCTCATATCCCTGTTTACTAATGATTTTTCTAGCTATATTGTCTAGTATTTCACTTAGTTCTTTATCACTGTTAATACCTATTCTATTACTTGTTTTATCAAAGCCTATCGTATTTTCCTTCATAATGTTTTCCTCTGATATCCTATAGGTTTAAACGGCGTTAATTTACTTTTCCGATAATACACTAAGCTATGAGTGAAGCCTTTAAATTAGACACCTGCTGATAACCTGGTTAGACAGGCGTAGGTAGAAATACTATGGCGAAAATAAATTGTGAGGCCGGAATAATAGGTTGGGGCGTCTACATTCCGAAATATCGTATAAAAATGGAAGAATTTGTACGAGTATGGGGGTTCGAACCTAGTGTTCCCCGATCCTTAAGAATGCATGAAAAAGCCATAGCTGGACCAGATGAGGATACTATCACTATAGGCTACGAGGCCTCACTTAATGCTATTCGTAGAGCTGGTATTAGCCCCAGCGATATAGAGGCAGTCTTTGTTGGAACAGAATCTAAGCCCTATGCAGTAAAGCCTTCAGCAACGGTTATAGCTGAAGCACTTGGAATAGTCCCAAAAACTACAGCAGTTGATATGGAGTTTGCGTGTAGAGCAGGTAGTGAGGGTATAAGAAATTCTATAGCACTAGTAGTAAGCGGTATGGTCAAATATGCACTCGCAATAGGAGCGGATACCGCGCAGGCAAGTCCCGGAGACGTACTCGAGTTTACAGCAAGTAGCGGTGGCGCGGCGTTTATAATAGGTAAGGGCGAAGAGGCAGCGGCAACATTCGAGGGAGTATATACTTATGTAACTGATACACCCGATTTCTGGAGAAGAGAACTCTCACCATACCCCCAGCATGGTGAAGGGTTTACAGGTGAACCAGCATACTTTCACCACATTGTTAATGCTGTAAAAGGATTAATGGAGGAACTAGGCTTGTCTCCAAACGACTTTGACTACGCAGTATTTCACCAACCCAACGGGGTCTTCCCCATAAGAGTCGGTAAGGTTCTCGGAATACCCTTAGAGAAAATAACACCCGGTCTCGTAACACCGTGGATAGGTAACACGTATAATGGTTCAGCCCTAATAGGCTTGGCTAAAGTATTAGAAGAAGTTGCAAAACCCGGAGATAGAATACTATTAGCACCATTTGGTAGTGGCGCTGGATCAGATGCCTACAGTATTATTGTTACTGATAAGCTCTTAGAGATTCGCGATAAAGCTCCAACAGTAAAAGAATATATTGAGAGAAAAGAATACATAGACTATGCGATGTATTCAAGGTTTAGAAACCTTATAAAAAGGATACCAGAAGCCTAAGGAAGTAAAGGACTTAATTATTAATTGTTACCACGAAATAATTTTTATCTATAAAAATAACGTATTCTAAAACAATATTTGGTGGGAGCTTGTCGAACAGTAGAGTACCCGATGAAAAAGAACTTGAATTACTTGTAGAGAAGGTATTGAAGGGCGAAATAAAGCTCCACGAACTGGATAAGGTTTTGGGGAGCAGTAATTTAGCAACGCTTGTCCGCCGAAGGTTCATTGAACGTAGAATAGGTTCACAGCTCCCCGGTATAGCTTCAACAATAATAGATTTCGACGAAGTAGTGGGCAAGAATATTGAAAACCCTATAGGTGCGGTACAAGTACCAGTAGGCATTATTGGCCCGCTCAAAATAAACGGTGAGTATGCTAGGGGAGAATTCTATGTGCCTTTAGCGACTACCGAGGGAGCTCTCATTGCTAGTATTAGTCGTGGAGCCAAAGCAATAACTCTTAGCGGTGGCGCTAGGACAAGGGTAATATATGATGGTATGACTAGAGCTCCCCTTATATGGACTCCAAGCATTGAGGAATCATTAAAGCTTGTTCAATGGGTGAAGGAACACTTTAATGAGATAAAAAGAGTAGCGGAGTCCACTACTAGGCATGGAAAACTAGTTGATATAAGACCATATATTACTGGAAACAATGTCTGGTTAAGATTCATATATACAACTGGTGATGCAATGGGCATGAACATGGCCACTATAGCTACGGATAAAGCATGCAGCTACATAGAAGAAAATTATCCGGGTAAGATAAAATGTCTCGCTTTAAGTGGCAATATGTGTGTTGATAAGAAGCCAGCAGTAATAAACATGTTAGAGGGACGTGGTAAAACTGTTGTAGCAGAAACAGTAATACCCCGTGATATATCATTGAAGATTCTTAAGGCTGACCCCCAAACAATACATGATATTAACATGCGTAAAAACCTACTTGGAAGTGCGAGGGCTGGAGCAATATCATATAACGCTCATTTCGCCAATATTATTGCAGCGATATTTATTGCGACTGGACAAGATGTTGCACAAGTAGTTGAAAGCAGTATGGGCTACACGTGGACTGAGATAACAAGTAATGGAGACCTCTATGTCTCAGTAACACTGCCAAGCCTTGAAGTCGGAACAGTTGGCGGAGGGACGAGATTACCCACTCAACGTGAAGCACTTAGAATACTAGGCGTGGAGGGAGGGGGAGATCCTCCTGGAACTAATGCTAAAAAATTCGCTGAAATAGTAGCAGCAACAGTATTGGCGGGTGAATTAAACCTTCTCGCGGCATTGGCTTCAAGACAGCTTGCAAAAGCGCATGAAGCCCTAGGTAGGGGCAAGAGTTTAAGAAAACAACACAGTTAAACACTATTCAATAATATTTTACAATCCAGATAGTCTTATATTAAATAACCT
>CAZWTS010000112.1:0-3284 GCA_964637085.1 uncultured Desulfurococcales archaeon
TAGAAATTCTACATATTTAACTAATTCTAGATTGTAGAAACTAGCAAAAGACTCCTCGGGGCACTCTAAGATATAAACCACTACTACATCATAGTACCCCTAGGTGTACGAACAATTATGGGAAGGAGAGCTTCGCTAGCCCTCATAATAATCCCACTATTGGTTGCAATAATACCAGTTAACGCTTTACAATTTCTTGAAGGTACTGACTGCGTCTTTATCCTAGCTCCTAATGCATGGTATTTACGGGATTCTAATAGTTATAATGCATCAATAACTATTTCATTAAAATATAGGCTTGAAAACCTCACATTGAGTACTAGTACTCCTAGTAGTAAATGGTTATACATGATAGGATACTTCGGGAATAATACGAGTATAACCTATTTATTGAATGGTAGCCGCCTACATAGTGAATATAATTATAGTGGTAATATTAGTGGTCTTGTAGACTCGCTTGTAGAAGACTCTAGTATATTGTTTAGTAAGGGAATTTATAGTGAGAATATTAGCTTAGAATTAAACAGTACATTATCCTATAATATGTTGTTGAGAGAACCAGTTGAGTTATGGACTAGTACAAGGCAGAGGATTCTAGTAGTAGATTTCCGGATCCGCGCGTCGGAAACACCACTAATAGCACTTGGAGTAACAGTTAATGCGGGAAGTAAGGACTTACTATATAATGTAACCTATTATGCTGATAGTGTTCACCGAGAACTATTCATACCAGTTAACCCGAGAAATATCTTATTGAACAAATCATCCATAATAGACTCGTTAAACGTTACAATAAAAGCCTATCACGAGTTTAAAGGTGTTATTGACATTGTATTATATGTCATAGAATTCCCTCAACCAGTAATCGATTTAAGAATAAATAATGTGAAGACTCCTTGTAAACCCTATGTATTCCTGTCTCCAACTATAGCTCCTAAGGCAATTGCAGTTGCAGTAAGAAAATACTATATGGAGATTACCTCTCCACCCCCTAATACCTATAATGTTATGGGGGAGGGCGATGAAATATTATATGATTATACGTATAAGGTTGGAATAAATTTAATTAATAAAACATTACTAAATAATAGCAAATTAGGGTTTCTCCTATATGTATTTAATGACTTATTTAACTCTACTAGTATATCATTGAATTGGACTACTTCAATACAATTCAAAATAAATAGTATTGTTAATGGTATAGTAAATTATGTTCTAAGAATACTTCAGCTTAAAGCAAAATACGACCCCATACCTGTTCAAGGCGTATCTAAACCCATATGTGGTGACGGAATACTAGGTGTATGTCCTATACTCTGGCTCAATAAGCTCCGTGGAGCTGATTCAACTATAACTAATGCTTTAGCAATCCTACCTGCCCCGGGAGTAACAGCTGTTAGCAGTACACAATGGCTTAGCTTGCCATGGGCTACAGATATAGCGTTCCCGGGATACCAGGCTACGCCGGAAAACCTTGTGGCGAGACCTCTACTTTTCACACGAGTATACCTTGGATACCCCTTTGCTAGTTTAACCCCCTTACCAGGTGCTGTATGGTTTACGGGTAGAGGCGTTGTAGAGAATTCTTCATACGGGCTATATAGGGGGGTACCAGTAGTAGGCGTTGATTTTAGGGGCGAAAACTATTCCGGCAGCTTCTATATTGATGCCTTCTACTTATCACCGATTAAAGCCTTCTTTGAGGGTGAACCTAGTACTTGGGAAAACTTTGGATTAAAGTATAGGGTATATTATGACCTAGAAGTTTTTAGATGGAGAGGATTCTGGCGCAACTTAAAGACCACGATTATACCAGTAACCATTGAATCCAAAAACTCTAGTACAACATTATTACTTGTTCTAACACAACCAGGTAATTCTACTATAAATGTTAGTTATATGAATAGTACTCTTCTACTAAATATATCAGCAAATAAGCCGCTGAGAATACTAGTACTTGGTAAGGGGAAGCCGTATGACGATTCTGGTGCGTATTGGCTAGCTCTCCCATTAGTAAGTGAGCTCGACATAGTTTACCCTACAACACTACTATACATAGCCCAGGAGACGGCGGAGAACTATAATTACATTCAAGCATTCCCGATAATAACAGTTAACTCTACTCAACTAAAACTGTTATTATTGAATGGCGATAGATGGCTAGTTAAAAACGTATCAATAGGTGAACCTAGAACTCTAGACGAATACAACATAATAATACGAGCAACACCTACTATAGGCTCTACGAATACCCTAGTCACCAATACTACGACATCGATACAGAATACTGTTACTCCAAGCTTAACTGAAGGAAACTATAGATTAATTGCTGGTATAATAGTACTAATAGTATTCTTTGCCGTAATGCTAGCCTACAACAAGTTTAAGCGAAGACGATAGGAGGTTAACTATATTCTCCTAGTAGGTTGCGAGTCCATAGTTTCCTCAATACCTTCTCCGCAATACTACGCGAGCGTGTTTTAATAAATAATATGGTACCCGTTTCTTCAACCACTACATTGTTGTACTTCGCAACTATCTCCCTAGCCGCTAAGCTGGCTGGAATAATATAGTATCCATCCGGTGTTTTCCTTGAGAGATACTCTCTTATAACATCATCAATATTTTTCCTTCCTCCCATAGATTTCCCAGCCTCTATGTTATGTTTATAGTCTCAGAGAACACTTAACTATTATCGGGCTAGAAAAATGGGTTTTAACCCATATGATATTAGAAGGGATTTCCCGATACTCGAACGGGAAATTAATGGTAGGAGACTCGTCTACTTAGATAATGCTGCTACTACTCAGAAGCCCCGTCAAGTAATAGACGCTATTAGAGAATACTATGAGAAATACAATGCTAACGTACATAGAGGATTCCATACACTTAGCCAAGAAGCTAGTGAAGCCTACGAGAAAGCTCATGAAACTATAGCGAAGTTTATCAATGCTTATAGTTGGGAGGAAATAATATTTACATTCAATAGTACGGAATCACTTAACCTCATAGCCTATGCGTGGGGGTTTAAGAACCTCCGTGAGGGAGACGAAATAATACTATCTATCATGGAGCATCACAGCAATATGTTGCCATGGAGAAATATAGCTAGATTTAAGAACGCTAAAATAAAATACGTTGACATAACAGATGACGGATTACTAAGATACGATCAATTAGAGGAGATGGTTTCGGAAAGAACACGTGTAATAGCAATAACGATGATGAGTAATGTTCTAGGAACTATAAATGATATAAGAAGAATAGCAAAACTAGCCCACAGC
>CAZWTS010000113.1:0-3358 GCA_964637085.1 uncultured Desulfurococcales archaeon
TAAGAACACGGCAAGAGTCTTACCAGTACCAGTAGGGCTTGATATTAGAACATTTCTTCCAGCCTTTATCTCTGGTATAGCCATTAACTGTGGCGGTGTGAACTTACCGTATTTTTTACGAAACCATGATGCAACATAGGGCTTTAAAAGCTCATAGACTTCCTCGTCGCTCGGTACTCTCTCCACGAATGTTATCGTCACTATATACACCTACTAGATATCCTCTAGAATCTAGTGTGGGTTTTAGTGTATTTCCTCGTAATGTTATGAATTTATTCAGATGAGTCTATAGTATTATTAGTAATTGATATAAAACCTTATCTAATACGGATATGTAGTATACGTGGATGCTTGTATAGGGGGTGACTTATGCAGGACTTTCTCATCAAACTAATGGATTATGCGAGGTCCCTTGGAGTGGATTTCGCAGATGCACGAATGGAGAGAGTTGAAAGAACATTAATAACAATACAAGACGGAGTACTAAAAGAACTAAAAACTGGTATAGAAGAAGGCGTAGCAATAAGAGTCTTATATCGAGGAGCATGGGGATTTGCTTCATCATCTGATCTCGCTTTTGACTCGCTAAAGAAGGCATTAGAAAACGCTTATGCAGCCGCAAAGACATTGTCATTTCATGTTAGAAAACCAGCAAGAATAGTAGAGCTACCAGCTAAAACCGATAGCGTAAAAGCGAGTTTAAAGAAGGATCCAAGGAACATAGCTGTGGATATTAAGATAAAAGATTACATAGAATACGAGAAACTGCTTAGAGAAAAAGACTTTGTCAAATCTACAACAGTCTACTATGCTGATATAGTAGGTTCCACATTTTATGCAAGTACTGAAGACAGATATATTGAGCAGGAAAGAGTTATAACATGGATGTATACTTGGCTAACTGGTAGGATAAACGATATCGTTGCATCAGTAAGGGATGAACGAGGAGCAGTAGATGGTTATACAATATGGGACAAATGGGATAAAAACAAGATAGCAGAATACGTTGCGGGAAAACTAGAAAAACAATTAAAAGCTAAAACACCTAAAGGCGGGGTCTATCCAGCAGTACTGGCCCCAGAGATAGTCGGTGTATTTGTGCATGAAGCCTTTGGACATTTAGCTGAAGCAGATTTAACCATGAGTGGAAGCGCTATAAGCGATAAACTGGGGAAAGAAATAGCAAGCCCGCTTGTGACTATAGTAGATGACCCAACGATACCTGGAGGCTTCGGTACATTTAAGTATGATGATGAAGGGGTTGAAACTAGAAAAGCAGTACTAATAGAGAAGGGAGTCGTAAAGGAATTAATGGTTGACCGCCAATATGCTGCAACACTAGGTATAAAGCCTACTGGAAACGCTAGAGCTGAATCATTTAAGGTACCACCTCTTATTAGAATGCGGAACACGATTCTAGTACCAGGCGATTATGATAAAGAGGAATTATTCGAAGACATAAAGTACGGTTACTATCTCGTAAGCTTTAGGGGAGGACAAGCAAACTTAGATGGAACATTTCAAGTAGGAGTCCAAGAAGCCTATGAAATAGTTAACGGCGAAATAGGAGACCCTATCCGAAACATGAGTATTAGTGGAAACACTCTAGATACTCTCAAAGAAGTAGATGCTGTCGCAAAAGATTTTGAATTAGAACTAGGAAGATGCGGTAAAGGCCAATTAGCCTATGTATCAGATGGAGGACCACATATACGTGTAAGAAAAATCGTCATAGGAGGTGCAAGGTAATGACAAGCTCAATAATAGAAACAGCTACAATAGCAGTAAAATATGCATTAAACATAGGGGCAAGTGAAGCCGAAGCGTTCATAGTAAAATCAAGGAACAATAGTGTTGAAATGGAAAATAATACGATAAAACTCGCTCATAGCAGCGAGGACAAGGGTTTAGGTATAAGGGTACTGATAGGCAGAAAGATAGGGTTCTCCTATACGAATAAACTAGATAAAAACAGTATTGAAAGGACTGTTGAAAAAGCACTAAGTATAGCGAGATCGGGTAAAGAAGATCCATATATGAAAGGATTACCTTCTCCCTCCGCAAACTATCCGAGAGTTGAAGGAACATATAGCATAGAGCTAGCCCGCATAGGTCTCGACAACCTCGTTGAAAAAGCTAGTAGAATGCTTGAAATATTAACACATGATAAAAGAATAGTAGTAGTATGGGGTTCGGTGACAACGTCAACTTGGAGTGTAGCCATCGCTAATAGTAATGGAATATACCAGTTAGATCATGGAACAGTAGCTTTCATTGGAGCAGAAGTTGTAGCTCGAGAAAACGCAGATGTCACACCTGGTATTAGTGAGTGGGAAATATCACGTACATCACTTCCAGCTATTGAGAAAATAGCATTAAGGTTAAGGGAAAAAGCAATTAGCAACTTGAATCCAGTAAAAATAGATGAAGGATCCCTACCAGTAATACTAACAGAGTATGCTGTTAACTCATTGTTTACCTATACATTCATTGAGGCAATAAAGGGTGACAATGTAGTAAGAGGTAAGAGCCCATATAGGGATAAGCTCGAATCAAAAGTTGCGTCAGAAAATATAACAATAGTGGATGACGGCCTCTTAAAGAACGGATTAAATACAAGCATATTCGATGGTGAAGGCATCCCTAGGAGAAAAACAACAATAATAGAGAAGGGGGTTCTCAAAAACTTCATATATGATCATTACTGGGGTGTAAGGGCCGGAAAAGAGAGCACAGGTAATGCTAGTAGAAACGACTATGCATCAATGCCTCGTATAGCACCATCAAATCTAGTTATACTCCCAGGCGACTATGATAAAAACGAATTAATAAAGGAGACCAAGAAAGGACTCCTAATAGACGGATTCCAGGGAGCACACAGTAGCAATCCCGAAACCGGAGAATTTAGTGTAGTAGCAACGCCTGCATGGTATGTAGAAAACGGTGAATTAAGAGCAGTAAGGGGTGTAATGATAGCTGGAAACCTATATGAGCTATTAGAAAAAGTTGATGCTCTAACGAGGACTAGTAGGCAAGTGGGAGTAATAAAAACACCTTGGATAAGGTTCCCAGGAGTAAGGGTAATTGTAAAGAAATAATTCTACGTTTTTATAATATCATCCGTTTTCTACTCCTATCAATAATACGGTTACAATACTTATAGAATAAAGTATTTCTAGGTTATCAAATAATAGTTATCTATTAGGTGAGTAATGTAATGGTAAAAATAACTTGGCATGGCCATGCATGCTTTGAATTAGCACCATCGAATGGTAAAATAATAGTAATAGATCCGCATGACGGTTATAGTATAGGATTAAAACCTCCAAGAGTCAAAGCTGACATAGTCCTCATAACG
>CAZWTS010000114.1:0-4191 GCA_964637085.1 uncultured Desulfurococcales archaeon
ATAAGAAGATACTTAATACTGTCTGGATTATTTTTAGCCCAACTGGCATACCTAAGTACCTGCAAAAGGACTTCTTCATTAGCTGTACCCTTCTTTAACTCTATGATTACGGGAGTAAAGGACTCTACATCAAAGGCTAAAATATCAATTTCACGAATTGATCCACCAAAGGGAACAGATACTTTCTCGCTAAGAACCCTCAAATTTTCTCCTAGTAACCCGATATTATTGACAAAGAATTCTTGCATTTCATTCACTTCGTCTCTAAACGGACGATATTCTAATCGCCTAATAGTACCATCTTTACCTATATAGAACAAGTTTGACACTATTCCACCTACTATTCTATTACACTAAAACTTTAAATGTGTATCTTTAGAGAAAGACATAGCTGTCTTTCACTTGAGAACAATGGAGGAAGAATAATTATCGTAGACACATAGACAAATATAAATCCCAGACTAGAATCATTGATTTATTATTACTATTACCTACACTATTGCTATCATGAGGTCTTAGAATACGAATTAAGCTAAAACCAAAGAGGTTGGAGTATATCCATAGAGACTTGAAGAACTATTAGAAGGAATGCAGGAGAAACATTAAATCAAGGCTTACGAGAACTTATAGTCTAATAAACCTTAGAATTTTAACAAGCTCTAATTTCTCGTAATAGAGGTTTCTAATTTATTATGTTGGGAAAGATTTGGTTTTTCTTAGTTTTTCTATTAGTTATTGTTTCGTAATTTTTATTTTAAAAAATCTCAGTAAATAGATTGGAGGTGTATTCTACTGGGGGCAGGTAGTTTCCGTATACTAACAATATTATTTATTGCTATGATATTATTTCAGTTGAGCCTACCATTACATAGTAGTGGCAGAGAGTTTGAGCTAACTAGCACTCTATACCTGGGGAAGGCTTCTATTGATGCTGATGCTGCTAGGGGAGTCTTATTGTTATCTAGAAATGCTAGTGGCCAGTACTATGAGATTATGGTTAGCGGTATAGACTATACACCAGAGCCTAACTTCTTTGATGTAGCTGTACTGAGATTATATTATAATGGTACGGCAGAGGTTAAGAAGGTAGACGAGTTTAATAAAAGAGTTGATGATGGGTTCTCTCCTTCTACAAGCCTATTACCGGGTTGGAGGGTAGGTCTTAACTGGACTGCTATTGTAGCCGCTGATAATAGACCCTATGGAGAAGAACCCCTCAACTTCATTAATATCTACGGGGTTTCCTGGGATGGTAAAGTTATACACGTTAAAAAACTAGTTGAATCAGAATTCTCAAAGCCTATAATAGCGGTTGAGCTCTATCCTGGGTTTAAGCCTAAGGAAGCCCTAGTATTCTATAGACAAGTTGAATCCTTTAAGGAGCCTAATAGGTGGACATCAACATTCGGTGTAGCTGTATATGATCTAAGTAATGGTAAGCTCATAAACAATGTAGAGATACCATTGAAGCTGAGACGCTATGATAAAACATTCTATATAACATTGATTGGCGAGGAGGATGAGATAAAAGTATCTAGGTATAGCATAGCCTTCATGCCATGTTATGGAGAAAATATAGGTCAAGGTATACTTGTAGTATCATATCTTAGCGGGGAGACTATAACCGTTAAAACATATAGGATAGATCTAGAGAGCAAGAATATAGAATTAGTTGGTACCACGGAAATAAATGGATATGATTTATTCCTAAGCTATACTAGTGGAAGTGAGAAATACGATAGCTACTATTACGGTTTAGCACTCATAAATACTAGTTACGGTAAAATAGATGTACTAGTATACAAGTGCTCAACGAGTAAGGGCTTAGAGAGAGTTTTTGAATCCAGTATTAGTCGTGACTTCTACCGAGCATACTTAGTAGTATACGACGGCATACCGTTAATGGTGTTTCAAGATGATTCAACAATATACCTTAACGATCTTAGACAACACGAGTTCAAAGTCTTCTCCTTAGCGGATAGATTCTATGCAAGACTCACCAGTTACAATGGAGAATATATTGCAGTTATAGGTAGACCAGGCTCAGAAACCCTACTACACTTCGTATTACTTAATCCACCAAATATTACCAAGACAACAACTACTTCTCCAACAACAACAAGTCCCACCGCAAGCACAACAACGAAAAATACATCAACTCAAACCACAACAACCACAACTACGACTCAAATGGAAACCACTACGACGAGCCCAACATCTACAACACCGACTGCAACTGCTACGACATCTACTATGAAGCCAAGCTTAGTTCTAAGTGAAGGAGATTGGTTGAAGTATAAGCTTAGAATGCATGGAAGAGGACCCCTCGGTGAAATGAATATTGAAGCAGATGTTAAGATCTACGTAGAGGAAATAGGTAAAGATTACATTAGGCTTAGGATAGAACCCCAGACAACACTTAGCCAAGAAGAGAGATCAATGGTAATGCTAGCATCTATGACGGGGAACAATGTATTCATGGCCATTGCCGGAGGAGAAAGCATGACAATAGAATACCAGCTACCTCTTGGAAAACCGGATTCGACGTGCCCAATAATAGTTGGAGAACTAGAAAATAAAACAATAAGTGGAGAAGGCGAAGCATTAGGCCACAAATATAGCGTTGAATGTAAATATACTTCTAAAGGCGTATTACAGGAAATGAAGTTTAAAGACACGTATAGTGCAGGTGGGCAAACACTAGAGACAGAGGCGACTCTAACACTCATTGAAGCAAGTAAGGATGTAGGCTTAACGCAGGAAGCTGGCGGCGGTCTAGGGGGATTCGGCTTCATGAACCCCATAGTAATTGCTGGGATTGTAGGCGCTATAGTAGTAATTGCCGTGGTAGCAATAGTGTTAAAGAAGAAATAGTTTTATCAGACTATTTAGGCATCATTCTATACAATAATATTTTTATTATTTTTAATTCTATCCTTACTCTCTACCCCCCGTCCTACGATTGATAATATTAATTTCATAATTGAGGATTGCTTCGTGATTCAAACAATTCACTATTATATGGTTATTATTGTGTAAGACTAGGTATGAGCTTATAATGTTTCAGCTCTATGGACTCTTACTATAGTTTCGAAGGCTTCTTTTACTAGTTCCCGAAAGACTCTGTCAACTCTTTTACTTAATTCTGTTTTAAACCCACAATCCTTTCCTAGAATAACGTTATCACTTACAGCCAACATCGTAAGAGCGGGAATACCAGCAAGATAACTTAAAGTGTAGATTGTCGAAGTCTCGCCATCCACACATAAAATACGTTGTTTTCTCCACTCTTCTATACGTTTGGGTGTTTCAGCGAGCATAGCTGAAGTAGATACTGTTACTCCGAGCCATAGTTTTGATCCCAGCTCTACTACACGAGTTCTTAGGTCTTTGGCCACTACTGTTACGAGTTCTGGGCTGGCTACAGCTGGAAAAGTTTGCTTGACATAATGTGTTGTGGTATCCTCATCACGCATTGTTGCTATCGGAATAACGATATCTCCTATCTCAATGTTTTCCTGAAGCGCTCCACACCAACCTACTCCTATAAGAGTTCTGGCTTTCCTCATATGTGCTAAAGCCACTGCCCATTCAGCATATGAGGGACCTCCTCCCATGGCTATAGCTGATATTCTTACCCCCCTATGATAACCCGTATATGTTCTTATAGTACTAGCATAACCAGACACATCATCTACATCTTCAAGAAGTTCTGGGAGAACTTTAAAACCACCACCTAAGCCTACAACAATATAATCGCTCAATAAACTCAGATCACCGTTACGGACCATTAATTTTCTAACAGATTCTAAAAGATAACGGGGGCACTCAAACATTCTATCACATTATTCAAGTAGGGTTAGAAGAATATTAAAGATATAATGTTGTAATACTTAATTCTATGAAATATGTAGTCCCGGGTAGGGGTCTTGTAGATTTTTCTCTCTTAGTAATGTTTATGGAGATTTTCTATATAGTTGTCTTTAACAGTGTTTATGGTTAAGTTTAAATATGTTTGAGTAGCCTACTATATATGACATAAGTCATAACGGTTTAAATACTATGAACCAAAACAATAAACTAATTGAGAAGTATCGTAGGGTAAAGGATATACTAAAACGTCTTCATGGGAAAGGAGATCCCGAGCAATTAAAGAAAGAACTCAGTAAGATACTCTCAACTATCACACCG
>CAZWTS010000115.1:0-19577 GCA_964637085.1 uncultured Desulfurococcales archaeon
TGTTATTGTATTTCCCAAGGAGTTCTATTATTATATTGGTTATACTTTCATATAGTAGGTCATTAAGATTTCTCTCATCTATCTTTGACGGTGGTATTCTCCTAATGGTGTAGTATTCTATCTCCCTAACTATATTCTCGAAGAGTTTTTCTCTCTTTTTAGGAGTAAGTTCTTTACTATCACGCACGCCTAATTCTTTAAAACTCTGAATTTTTTCCTCACTTACACATACTCCAGCAATAAACATGTCTCCTACGAGGCTTCCCCGACCCGCTTCATCTATACCTACTACTAGACTTTTTTTCCCTAGGGATAGAGTAGTGCTGTGCTCCATGTCCTTACATCTCTTACTACATCAACTAGTTTTTCTGGTGATGCGTGTTTTCCTCCTTCCTCATAAAATACTTCGAGCAATATATACCTGATATTTGTTCCTCTTAAAGCCTTTAATAGATTCTTTACATTTACATTATGTGTACCGGGGGGTAGATGATCCTCTATATGGCCATTCTTGTAGCGGTAATCATGTAAATGTAGAAGCACTAGTCTCTTTCCAAAAACAGTTGCCCATTGTCTAGCTAGTTCAAGGTAGTCTATTCTCTCATTTCCTCTATTCCTTCTAACCTTCCTATAGTAAGATATAACTGCGTGACCTACATCAAAGCAGAAAAACGCTTTCTCTACGCTATCTTTTATAGGTGCTAGGTGCTCTATAAGGCTACAGCATTTACCGGGATCGTTTTCTATTACTAGGTCTATGCCGTATTCCCTAGATAGTTCGTATAATTCCTCAACACTTCTTATGGCTGCTTCAATAGATTCTTTTTCTAAGTCTTTTTCAATATCAACTATCTGGGATGTCGCTAAATGTATATTGAGATACAACGGGTTCATTGAAGCCACATGTTCTACTAACGCTCTATAAACCTCTACACTAGCCCGTCTAATACTCTCGATAGGAGAAGCTAATGCTATATCTCGCCACGGACCATGAACGCCTATTTTTAAACCGTATTCTTCTGCCATTCTCATAGCTTTCTTGAGCTTTTCCCCACGCTTAAAGGGCCATGGATAATCTAGGCTTATCTCTATGTACGAGAAACCAGCTCTACTTATACTTATTATCACTTGTTCTATATTCTTATCGCCATACCATATAGGGTATCCTACAAGAACCATTCCCGTTTCTCCTCAAGAAAACTTCTAATAGAACTCGGTGTAGGGGCATGTATTGTATAATCTATCTTGAACCCATTATCTGTTGAAGGGCATTCACACTCCTCAAAGATTTCACGGTTTATTAGGCTAGCTCCAAGATTGCTACAATATCTAATAATGCTTATAGTAGGCGTATTGCTATGGTTTGCTAGTTTAACTATATTCTCTGCACCTATTGCTTCGTGGGGTACTCTTATACAATTTTCATCAACATATGTATCATTATTTATACCGGGTCGATAAAGTAGTATTAATAGATCTGGGTAAGCATTAGAATATACATAAATTATTTTCTCTTCGAATCCTCTACGCTTGGATCCAAGTACATGCAATCGGATTTTTCTCACATAATCCCCGAGGACACGAGCCGCTATAGGTGCAAAGACTTCTTCTAAGACTATATCTACGTGGTTATTTTCTAATAACCGTAATGTGAGTGTCCTTAAACCTTCCTCCCATCCACCAATGATGCTTCCAGCAACTATAGTTATTCTTCTCTTCAAAGCTGGAGTCACCAGGTATTACACTCTTCAATATTGCCTATCCAAGCTACTGGTATCTGATATTATAAGATTATGAGGAAAACAATGGTAAAACAAGGCTACTTAGTTAATTCTTCAAGTAGTTCTACTAGTATATCACTAGGTTTCTCCATTTGATCTAGCATGTGTTTTGTGTCTACTCGGAATTTATCTGGATCCCTTAGGATATTATTTAGTAATTCTAGAGCCTCATCTATGCTACTAGCCTTGTAGAGGGGAAAGCCTAGTTTCATAACGCATTCATCAACGATAAGTCTTCTTGGAAACAAGTTTATGCCCGGAACCCCTAGTAGCGCGGCTTCTCTAGTCATTGTTCCACCGCCGGATACTACAGCAGCTGCATAGTATTCTAGGCTCACACCATGTACGGGATCGCTTAACACAATAACATTTCTTAGATCCTGTAGTTCGTCCCATTGATCTCCATAGCGGGGGAGTGCTACAATTGTTGTTTTTTCAGCTAGTTTTTCTACTATTTCGGAAACTCTTACCGCATTCTCGCGGGGATAATAGGCAGCGTAACGTTCCTCTAAGCGTACAACAACATATTTCTTCTCCTCTAAGCCTAACTCTTTTATGACATTAATATCCGGTTTTTCTGTTTTAATCCATTCAAGTTCATCGAAACCATTGTATTGTATTAATCTTGTACTCGAATATGTGTATACTTCAATACTTCTACGAGGTATACAATACGAGAATACTACAATATCTGCCAATGATAGCGAGAGCCTACTAGCTGGTACGCTATGGGGTGAATCAGTTAGCGCTATATATGGTATTTTTAACCCGAAGGCTATTCTCGCAGCACTTGGACTGGGATAAGCTATTAGTGCTTGTGGGGATTCTCGTTCAATGATGTTAACAAGATTCCTCATACGATCTATATCGGCTACGAGTTTGCCTATTAATCTAGAGCCACCATAGCCTCCGACAATTACTGGTTTAAATCCTTGTTTCTCAGCAACTCTAACAGTATAATCGTAGTCTCTAACAGTCAATAATATATTGTAACCTTTAGAAACTAGTACCCTAGCTAAGCTGGTGGCGAGTAATGCTTGCTTAGGTGTAAGAGCGTCCAGCCATATTTTACCCACTTCTAACATCCCGCTACGAGTTATTGATCCCTAACTACTAAATATTACCCCACTATAATAATAGTAGCTTGGTTGTAAGCGATATGAAGGAGGAGCATTTAAAAGAAATACTAGACTTCATAAAGAGAAACTCCTTTATCGCCGAGTTAAAAGAGGGAAAAATAATTGTTCGATCAGAGCCTAATTCACCAGTAACTCTCATCCTAGAACCAAAAGAACATGGGATAGAAATGAGACTAGAAGCTGAAGACCTTATAGACTACATAGAGGAGTTACGAGACCACGGGGAAGACGCAAACGAGATAATTGAAGGCCAGCTAGACGATCTTAAAAGCATTGCTTACAAGCTAGTTAAATTATTATCCGAGAAAGGGCTAAAGATAATAAATAAGCTTAGAGAAAGCGAGTTAGATATACTTGAAGAACTAGAAGAATAAGAGATTTTATTTGTTAGACTATAAATAGATCACGCATAGTATAATAGGCTCTTACATAACTATCTATCTTTCTCAAGGCTACAGGAGTACTATCATTCCAAGTCTCATTATAATATTTATAGAGTCTACCCTGCCATAAACCGAATAGTGATAATAGGATTTTCTCTTTTGCTTTATAATGAGGATCCTTTCTAAATGCTCTATATGCTTCACTAAGCACATATAGCCACGTCTCAGAATCAATTCCTTTAGCACGTGTTTCTTCATTATATATTCTTACTAGTAGTTCTCTAGAGAAAAATCTTTCATAAACGCTCTTGTAGGTCTTCAGTCCTTCATGGAATGTATTTAATGCTCTGTTAGGGTCTACTTTTACCTCAATAGGAGACATTTGGGGAGGCTTGGGCTCGTCGATTAAGACTGGCTCTGCTATTGTTTCTGTTTTCTTGTTAACCCATATATTATCGTATTCTATTAGAACTGTGAAGAGACTACCCGTTACTTCAAGGAACATGTTCTTTAAGCTTAGTGCAGGGTCTTTTGCTTCATGTATTTTTGCTCCGAGGAAAACCTCGCATACATCCATATTATTTGCTAGCGCTGTATGTGTAAGGAAAATGTCTACGCCGAAGAGCTGGGTCCAGGGATTAGATGTCCATAAAGGATTTTCAGCTAGGATTTCAACTAGCTTTCTATTGAGTCCAAAGTCTCCGCCTATGGGTTGTTTTAAATCTATACCGTAAGCTAGTGTTGTTAAGGGTCTTGCTATGAAGTTGGTTATGGTCGCATCATATTTATGTCTAATATAGTATGGTGTAACATATCCGCATTCCTCTACTCCTTTAATCATTAGGGCAAGCCATTCTGGTGTTATACTCCTTAAATCACTATCAAAGAACACCAATGTACTAGCATTAGAGTACTTCGCTACTAGTTCTATTATCGTGCGCATGGCAGCCCCTTTACCGGGAGCCCGTACATTTGGTACTAGTAGAATATTCTCTCCCATCTTTTTTCGAAGTACTCGTACTACTTCAGGGGTTCCATCATCGGATATTCCATCACAGACCACTATGGCGTGTTTTGTATTTCGTGCATATTTTTTAAAGCCCTTTATAATATTATGTAGTACGTATCCTATAGTGTGAGCAGTATTTCTCGAAGGAACACCTACTATTACTTCAGCATCCTCTATTCTCGTAAATATTTCTTCGGGCTTATCGTATCCTCTAACTGGGGGGATCATTTAACTCGCACCTAAAACGACTATTTCTTAGGCTCGATAACTACTACTTCGTACTCGTCTACTCGATTAATGGTGAACGATATACTATTGTCATTACTTATTATAGGCTGGTATTGTATTCTTCTAAGCGGGCTATAAACAATGTAGTTTCCACTATCACTTACTCGAAGCCTTACTTCAACGTTGTGGACTGGTATTATTGTACGTATAGGGTGGACGCTCTCACTAGTACTATAGGGAGGTAATGGTTGCTTAGTTTTACCAGTACCAATAGCGAGAATCCTCTGATTGTATGTATGATTTAATAGGTGTACTATGTAGCGTTCACCTTGCCTGAATACCTCTACGGCGAGGGTTTCGGGGGCGTTAACGGTTACAGGTGGTTTTCCAGTTAAGCGTATTAGGGGCTTCGTTATTAATGACTTGTATACTGGTAATCCTATTCTCCAATAATGTCTTCCCAGCTGGCCACTAAAATATAGAGCTAAGCCCCTTCCATACTCGTTGAGTGTTATAGCTGGTGTATCTAGTTCCGATGCTATGGGTGGGGGTGATCTACCAAGCGTGTACTCGTATCCCCATTCTCCTCCGGGATATCCTATATGGGCTATTTTTTCAGCTGTTAATGGTCTTACGAGTATATGCCAGCCTAGTGTTGGTGTTACACGCGTATTTGTGAAGTCGTAGCTCATATCACCCCAGAGTATTGGTTCACGGGGAAGATCTTCGAGGACTGGATGTTCTTCTAAGACTATGTAGCTCCACGGAGTCTTCATCTCACCTATTTCTTCTATTCCGAATACTTCACGTAACCCAAAGTCGTATCGATGTATTCCCTCCTCATTTCGTGTTGAGGCATTAAACGTGGCTATTACTCGTCCTCCGTTTTTCACGTATTCTTCAATTGTTTGTAGACTCTTATCACTCATACACGCGGTATCAGCTAGTATTATTACTTTATATTTTTCAAGGTATTCCCTATTTTCAAGATCTCTATCAGCGATGAATTCTACTGGGATATGGCTATGAGTTAACGCGTAATAGAACCCCCTTACTTCGTCAACGTAATGTTGGGGTTGGGTTCTTCCATAATGGTCTCTAGTAATATTTGATGCAACTATACCGGCGAAGCGTAGGGGCTCAGCGCCATCAAGGTATTCTTCTAGCTGCTCGTGTTCATTAAACACTTGTTCCGCTGCTTCCAATACTCTAGGATCCTGCCTATACGATATGGAGAAGACAAGTAGCCATGGTGATCCTCCAGCAATTATAGCCTCTCTTAACCCTTGTTTAATAGCTAGTGGTGTTGTAGCAGAAACAGTACGGTAAAGGTGGAAGTAGTTACGTGAAGCCCATACGGGTTTACCACCGCTCATGGCTCTAGTGAGCTTAACCATTTCGGTTATGAATCCCGGGGGTTGATGATCTACTTCGCTACACTCAGCGAAAACAACGTCCATGTACTCTCTCGCTAATTCTACTATACGGTTCGTCCTACCACTCCACCCGCCTGGATGGCTATTGTACATGAATACTTTATCGGGTGCATACTTCTTCGATAATTCATATAGCTCTTTTAATCTCTCGATAACAACTTTGTAGCGCCAGTTCCAGAGGGTTCTCCATCTACTATCCTTCCAATCGGGATCTCGAGGCATTTCGTACCCATATTCGTGTTTGAATTTCTCGTTGCACCATTTACAGTAACATGCTCTCTCAATATCGGGTTGGTAGCGGAAACTATCTAGGAAGACTCCGTCAACTCCTAGTTTAAGAGCCTCTATAACTTCTCTTTTTACATGTTCTATAAATGGCGAGTTTATACATAGCTGAGGCCATTCCGGCTCATAGTTCTCCTCATAGTATGGTACGTGTTCTAATAGAATTATCTCTCCATTCCTATTAATTTGAGCCCAATCACTATGAATGCTGTATAAGTATTTATTAGCTGTATGTCCAACCATTACTACTACTCTTATACCCCTATCTTTAGCTTCTTCGAGTGCGTCCCTAACAAGATCGCCAATCATTTTTGGATGATTGGGGCCAGTAGAAGCATTGCGGTAATAGGTTCTACCCCATGGATCACGTGCAAAGATTACCAATACGTTAGCGTGGAGACGACTAGCAAGTTCTACGAGCTCAGTACCGCTTATAGTTGAAACATAGGCTCCATAACGATCT
Organism: uncultured Desulfurococcales archaeon; assembly: GCA_964637085.1. Taxonomy (GTDB): domain Archaea; phylum Thermoproteota; class Thermoprotei_A; order Sulfolobales; family WANQ01; genus JALWGO01. The sequence continues at coordinate 6,725 of CAZWTS010000115.1, forward strand.
TCTATATTGAACTGTAATACTCTTACTGGTTTCTCGTACCATTTATGTTTATCCCTAGGCAATATTGCTGACCCCGTTAAGTCAAGTCTTCTTCAACTTACCGTAGAATAATGATATTTGTGTATTCTTATCGAAAACATGTATGTTAGATAAGTCGAGCGCTACTTTTACTCTACTACCGATTTCGTAGCGGTGGCTTCCACTAATCTTCACTACGAGTATTCTATTACCAGTATTTAAGTGAAGTATAGTATCAGAGCCTAGGGCTTCCACAAAATCCACTACTCCTTCAATCCATGAGATCTTTTTCGCGGTGGAGGGTAAATGTCCCTCAGGATAAATGTGTTCGGGTCTAATACCAACTATAACAGTTTTACCATCATATTCGTGTAATAATTGTAAGTATTCGCGAGGCAACGCTATCTTAAAGTCACTAGCGTCTAATACTATTTTATCTTCCTCCACTCTAACACTAGCATCAAAGAAGTTCATTTGTGGTGTTCCAACAAATCCAGCAACGAAAACATTGGCGGGTTTCAAGTATATTTCTTCAGGGGTTCCAACTTGTTGTATCCTGCCCTTATTCATTACTGCTATTCGATCACCCATAGTCATTGCTTCTACTTGATCGTGGGTTACATAAATGGTTGTCACCTTTATTCTGCGTTGAAGTTTCTTTAACTCACTCCTCATTTTTACTCTTAGTAACGCGTCGAGATTGCTTAGTGGTTCATCCATTAATAGTACATCGGGTTCAACTACTATTGCTCTAGCAACTGCTACACGTTGTCTCTGTCCACCTGATAGCTGGTGCGGATATCTATCCAATAACTCAGATATTTGGAGGAGCTCAGCAGCCCATTTAACGCGTTTATCTATTTCTTCTTTGGGAAACTTCTTTATCTTTAACGGGAAGGCTATATTATCATATACTTTCATATGAGGCCATATAGCGTAGCTTTGGAAAACCATTGATACATTACGTTCGCGTGGTGGGAGATAAGTTACATCACGGTCGCCAAACAATACTCTTCCTTCATCAGGTTTTTCTAAACCAGCTATTACTCTAAGTGTTGTTCTTTTACCACATCCACTTGGTCCTAATAGTACTATGAATTCACCATCACGTATATCTAGATCTATACCATTTACTGCTATAGTTTTTCCGAAGCGTTTTACTATTCCTCTAAGATGTACGTCTACCATGTACCTACACCATTATTTGAGTGTTATACCCCACATGGCTATCAAGTACTTTCTCGCTACAAATACGAATATCATTGCGGGGAATATCATGATGAACCCCGCTGCGAATTTTATGAAGTCGGGTGCGGCCATAGCGGAAGTTAGAATAAAAGCGGGAAGTGTTCTATTGGTTAACGTGAGAACCGATGCAATGAAGACTTCGTTCCAAGACATTATAAACGTGAAGATGGCTGCAGCGGCAAGTCCCGGTAGAGCTAGAGGCATGGTTATTCTAAAGAATGCACCCTTCCTGTCAAGGCCGAAGATCATTGCTGCTTCTTCAAGTTCTTTGGGTACTCCAGCAAAAATACTAGAAGATATTATTATTACGAAGGGTAGCGCCATAGCTGTATGAGCCAATGCTACTCCTAGGAGAGAGTCATTTAATCCCAGCCTTATGTATAGTGTTACTAGTGGTACAGCTATTACTAGTATCGGGAACATACGTAAACCTATAATTAAGAGCTTAAGGGTATCTCTTCCACGGAACATGAATTTCGCAAAAGCATAGCCGGCTGGCAGTCCTAAGGCGAAGCTTATTATTATTGTTATTACTGCTACTACAATACTATTGATTATTGCCCTTGTTGCTCCAAGATTTAATAGCTTTTGTATATGTTCTAGAGTATAATGTAATGGTATTAATATGCTAGGACTATAGTAATCGCTTTTGCTAGCGAACGCGTAGAGTATGGATATTATAAAGGGTGTTACAACCCATAATACAGCTATTATAACTAGTCCTGCTACAATAATTTTCCTCAAATAATACTTTACTATTGACGAATCATTCATAGTTTATCCCCCCTCTTCGAGGTATTGCGCCCTGAACAACTTGATGTATATGTAGCCTATAGTTATCGATATAGCCGCTATAATCAAGGCATAGATAGCTGCAACACCTGTATGTCTTAGTTGTACCTGCTCGTAGTAGGCTTCACCAGCTAATACTGGTATATCACGTCCCGCTAGAACCCATACAACACCGAAAATCTGGAATGCAAACAAGGTCCTAATGATTAATGCTGCTTGAAGACTCGGTTTAAGCATTGGGAATACAATATATCTTAGTCTTTGCCACACGTTAGCCCCGAAGACTTCAGCAGCTTCTATGTGGTCCTGGCTTATCATTTGTAGTCCAGCGAAAACTATTACAAATACTATGGCGGTGGCTCTCCAGACCTCGGTTAATACTATTGCTAGGAACTCCATGGGGCGATACTCGTAGCCGAAGAAGTATATGGGCTCTTTTATTAGCCCTATATTCATTAAAAGCTTATTAAAGAAGCCGTTAGTTGATAACATTGAATACCATATAAGCCCTGCCGCTACATCGCTAATAGTCAATGGGAGTATAACAAGATATAATGCTGCATTTCGTCCTTTAAACTTCATGTTGAAAAGCATAGCTAAGCCTAAGGCTATAGCAACTTGTATGGGTATTATTACAAGTACAAGGAGAAATGTATTAGTTAGAGCCTCCCAAAACTTTGAGAAAGGACTATTAAGTAAGTATTCTATGTTCTCGAGGCTAAAGGCCCCGTTTTCAGTAAAGGCTAGGTATAAGCCCTGAGTGAGAGGATAACCTATGAAGAATAATAAGTATGCGAGTGATGGTGCTATTAGTATATACGGTAAATACTTCTCCATTACTGATATCTTACTCATAAAAACACCCTTAATGGTGTTGGGAATTAAAAAATAATAATTAATGTTTTCCGAATCTATCGTCTCATTTAAGACTTTGAGTCAGGTGGTGGTAGTGGTGCTCCAGTTTCTTGGAATAATTTGTTTAGTTCTGGTGCTAGTTGCCCTAGAACAGTCTTAATGTCTTCGCCGTTGAGTACTATTCTCTGGAAGGCTGTTATGTAGATGTTCTTGAAGTCGCCGCCCTTTGCTCCAAGGCTAGGTATTAGTGCTACTAATGCATCTTGTGTCGATAATTGATTGTTTACTCCCTCAGCTAGTATCTTTAATGGTCCAGAAGTTACTTTTGCTGAGGCTTCCTGTACTGTTGGGAAGAATCCAACATTCTCTAGGACTTTTACTTGTGTTTCTGGCCGTGTTAGATATTCTATTAGCTTCCAGGCGGCCTCCTCGTTTGGTGCATTCTTAGGTATTGCTAAGCCAGCAATTACCAGTATAAAGCCTCTACCCTTCGGGCCAGCTGGTACTGGTACAACAACGAATTTGTCTGGCTCACTTGTTATAGCGTCCTTTATTCTAGCTGTGTGATCCCATGCTATCCATACTTCGCCTTTTAGTAATGGGTCAGCCATAGCGTCCCATGTAGTACTGCTTGGATGCACGTATTGCCATAGTTCTTTCAAGTATTCCCAGAGTTTTACTGCATCATCACTGTCAAAGTATTTTACCTGTGCTCCAGTAAATGCTGGATATAAGTAGCCGTGGAGGAATCTCACGAATAATCCGTTAGGTCCGGCTGGGAATCCTACTTTTGGTCCTCCAGTCTCCTCGTATAGTTTCTTAGCCCATTGTAGGAAGGCGTCGTAGGTCCACTTGCTCGTTCCTTTGATAACGTCTTCCTCGGTTAGGCCTTCCGGTAAGTATTTGAAGGCTTCTTTGTTAACGACCATTACATAGGTTGCAGTCATCCATGGAATATATGCTTTGATTCCATAGAGTTTACTATAGTCTTCTAATACTTTGGGGAACGTCCTTCCAGGTAGTGAGCCGAACTTGCTGAGGTCTTCGAGCCAGCCCTTAGAAGCAAAGTAATCTAGTCCTCCGTGGAGCTCTCCTATTAGGCTAATAGTCACCTTACCAGCTTCTTCTTCAGCTTGTAAACGTGTCGCTAAGTCGTCATAGGATAATGCTACGAATTCTACATCAATACCGGTCTCATCTTTGAACTCTTTTAGTAAAGTGCCCTTAACAAAAGCTTGTTCTTCTGGAGGATTCAATTGTGTTGATGCCCAGATAATAGATGTCGGTTTCTGCTGTTGCATCATGTATACGGCTACTCCAACAATAATGATAATGATTATTACAGCTATTGCTATTCCAACGGTTTTCGATAAACCAGAATACAGCCTCATAGGGTATCTTCCCCACTTTTCTCTAACTACTACTGGTATATATAAGTTGCTTTTTCAGTTTCAAGCGAATAATTTATCTACTTTTCTAACTATTTTACTAGTAGCGACACCTATTTATCTGGGACATCATGTTAGGAGAAACGTTGTACCAGTAGAGGGGAAGGGTCTAGGAGTTGGATTTAGAGAAACAAGTTGAAGGAGTATTTAAGGAGCTTGGTTTAGGGAAACAACACGCCAAAATATACTTGGGGCTAGTGTATTCAGGTGGAAAGGCTACAGCTGATGAAATTATTAGGAGGACGGGATTACCAGCTAGTACGGTATACAAGGGGTTAAAAGAGTTAGAAAACAAGGGCCTCATATTATCGCTTGCAACAAAGCCTAAGTCCTATATGATTGTATCACCCTCTAGAACTATAAATCAATTAATAGAAAGTAAAGTAGAGGAAATAGTAGCTCAAGCGAAGAGAGTTTCAAGTATTATAGAGGCAAGCATAACTTCTCCTCAAACGGTTAAGGAGCCAGTATATTCTAGCGTTAATGGCTGGAGCAATATTATCAGCCTTGCAAGATATATCATCCACGCGGCAAAAAATGAAGTGCTAGTTTATACACCAATACATGTTCTAGACGAATTTGCATGGGAACTCGAAGAGGCGCGGGCACGAGGGGTATATGTAAGCCTCGTATTATCGAATAAATTCCCAGCACCATATGAGGGGGAAGGAGAAGAATACTCAGATATAGCTGTAATAGTTAGAGAAAGACTTCATGGATCAAGACTAATAATCTTAGCAGATGATAGAGAAGCACTACTAGCACCCGTTGCATCGAGGCCTCAAACAACAATTATTCCTAGAGCAACCTACATAGAGGATCCAGAGCTCATGTTCATATTATCGAGCTACTTCTATAACCGTATAGTTCCTAGCTCTATTGAAGTATACTATAAGATAATGCCCGGTGAAACATACACGTTTACACAAAATCAGACGGCATTAGATTATATAGAGCATGCCTTAAGAGAGAAAATGGAAGTAGAAATAGAAGTAGAAGGATATGATACTGAGACAAAAGAACCAGTAAAGATACAAGGAATAGTATATGATGTAATATCAAAGCCTTATCGCGGAGTTTATTCAATACTAGTAAATACTGGCGATAAAATATATTCAGTAGGCGGTTATCGCGCATTTATGGAGGAGGTATCAGCGAGGACTATTAGAACCCGGATAAAAGCTACATAGGGAAAGTGTCCTATTCTTCGATAAGGTTTAGTATTAGAAGATACACCATTATATAATAGATGAGGGTGATGCTAGCTGAAGATCCTATACTCAATCTATTATTGTTCGTAGTCCTACTTTTCGGATTAACTATAGTCCTGGATTTGCTCTTTAAAGAAGTTTCTCACAGACACGGAAAGGACGTTTTAAGCAAAGAAGACTTAGGGTTAATGGTTTATGGAGTTATTAGAATGTATATACCATTATCTGCGGCCACAATAACAATATTACTATCCTCTAACCAGTTATTTAGGGTTACAGAATTCCTTCTGAAATGGTTTAGAATAGACTTATATGTTATTCTAATCTCTCTAATGGCGCCCCTAATACCTTTCACGGTAACGCTACTATACATTAGAGTAATAGGTCTATTATCATTACTTGACACGAGTAAATACAATGAAATTCTAGAAAAATTTGATAATCGTAGAATAGTGGCTTGGTTAAAAATCTTAGCAATAAGCTATATTGCGGGTATAACGGTAAATGCAGTAGTAGCTATGGGAGAGGAATATGGTTGGAGAGCTTTTCTCTTCGATAAATTATATACGTATATAGGCTTAATAACGGCTATAATTGTTAGCGGAGTAATCTGGGGTTTATGGCATATACCCATTGTGGTATTATTAAAGTTTAAAACGGAATTCCATGAACCAGTAATAAGTAGTATACAATACATATTATTCTGTCTAATACTAGCAATACCGGAATCAATACTATTGATGAAGACCAATAGCATATTACCAGTAGCTGTATTCCACGGCTCAATAAACGCTATATGGAGGATTACGGAGCCTTTAACAAAGATAACTAATGGGAATAAAACAACTACTATACTATGTGCCTCAATGGTGTCACTACTTCTATGGCTTATTGTCTCGGTCTTCTTCACAATAATCCTATTGCAATTAACATAGATTTATACCCGGAGAAGTGTGAAGTCAGCACCAGAAACCATCATCACTATTCAGTTTATCTAGCCTTCATCAACCATGTATAACTTGTTTTAGAGCCATATAAATGGTTTTTAATAACAATAACACCCCTGTTACTAAGCTCATGTAGTCTAAAGTAGTTCTCCACGCCCTATGGTTCTTTGAGACCCGTAAACCCGCAATTAACACTATAATTGTTGCTGAGAACATGGCAATAAGCATGTAATCTATTAGTATTCCTAGTCCTGCGAGGAGATCGTTAATCATTAACCCTCTACCTCAAGGTACACGTAGTTTACTATTTTTATATTAAACTTAAAGGTTATTTCTCACTACTATATCCTAGACTCTTAGAGGTCTTGTATAATGGGGAGACTTTTCGGAACAGATGGTGTTAGAGGAGTAGTAAACAAGGAGCTCACACCCGATTTCGCCTTAAGACTCGCCCTAGCTATAGGGACGTATTTTGGTGAAGGATCTAAGATACTAGTTGGAAGAGATGTTCGCTTGGGCGGAGAAATTATTATGCGTGCAGTAGAAGCCGGACTACTTGCAAGCGGCTGTAAAGTCTATGAGGCTGGCTTAATAACGACACCAGGTCTACAATATAATGTACGCTACAAAGACTATGATGGCGGTGTAATGATAACAGCTAGCCATAACCCTCCACAATATAACGGTATAAAAGTGATAGGGCCGGATGGAATAGAAGTTCCACGAAAAGATGAGGAAGTAATAGAAGAAATATTCTTTGAACAAAAACATAAACTAATATCATGGAGCAAAGCAGACCTCGAAGTCAGGAGAGAACCAACAGCTATAGAAGACTATGTTAAAGCAATAATAGATAGAGTAGATGCTGAGAAAATACGAGCAAAGCAATTCAAAGTACTAGTAGACCCAGCTAATAGCGTCGGGGCCCTCACAACAACAAGAGTAGCTAGACTCCTAGGCGCAAAAGTCTATTCCTTCAATGGGCACCTAGACCCATATTTTCCGGGGCGTCCACCAGAGCCAACAGTGGAAAACCTTGTGGAAACAGCTAAGATTACACCAATATTAAATGTTGACTTAAGCATAGCTCACGACGCAGATGGCGATAGAGCTATAGTTATAGATGAGAAAGGGAACGTGTATTGGGGAGATAGAACAGCAGCCTTACTCTCACGTTTTCTAGCTGAAAAACACCCAGATCTACCGAGGAGAGTTTTCACAGCAGTATCATCTAGTATACTAGTTGAGGAATACTTGAAACAATACGGCATAGAGGTCCGTTGGACTAAGGTCGGTAGTCCGATAATAGCTCGACACATAGTTGAAGAGGGAGCATTATGTGGTTTTGAGGAAAACGGCGGTTTCATGTATCCTCACCTAGTACCCGTACGTGATGGTGCTATGACTCTCGCATTACTATTAGAAATGCTTGCTTCATGGAATAGGAAGCTAAGTGAGCTATATGGTGAACTACCAAAATATTATCCAGTTAAGACTAAAGTGCCGATGCCTAGAACAAAGGCTTTGAAAGTAGTTGAAAGAGTAAAAGAACTATATAAAAGCCAGCGCATGGTAACCATCGATGGAGTGAAAGTTTTCGGCGAGGACTACTGGTTTCTCGTGAGACCTAGTGGAACTGAACCCCTACTTAGAATTATGGTTGAGGCAAAAGATAAAGAAAAGGCTGAAGAACTAGCAAAACATTTAGTAAAAATAGCTGAGGAGACGGTGAAAGAGGATTGAAGTATCGTCTAATAGATATACTCGCTTGCCCGGAATGCAAGCATTTTCCATTAAAGCTATATGTCTTCGAAAGGGAAGAATACGATCGCAAACTTGACTTAAAGAAACCATACTGCGAACTATACTGTGGGTTCCTTGAGAAACCATTAAGGGAGCTAAAAGAGGAACCCCCGTGCGAGAAATGCATAAGATACGAGATAGTAACGGGTTTACTCTACTGCGAGAATTGTGGGAGATGGTATCCAATAATAAAACGTATACCACGTATGTTGCCAGATAAGCTGAGGAACAAAAAAGAAGATATAATATTCCTACGCAAATACTCGGATAAAATACCAGAGAAAATACTACGAGAAGGCAAACCCTACAATCTATCCAGTCAAAAATAACCTTTGGGGAGCGGAGTCCTTTTTACCCTACATATACCATAAAACACACTAGAAAAATAGGCTGGAAAGGTAGGTAAAAGTGTCTCTTTCAAGCTCGTTCCTAGGAAACCTTGATGAATGGGTTAAGATGCAGAAGAAAATGCTTGAAACAGTAAAGAAAGTAGAAGAGGAGCTAAAGAAATCAGATAGACTAGACCTAATAGTTGCAACACGTACGGCATTCCAGCATATCATGAAGACCATAAAGGCCTTTGACCAGTGGCTACAAGATCCAGTTATAATAAGCCATATGCCACGAGAATACCTTGTAGAAGTACAGGAACGTGTTTGGAGAATACTCGAAGAATTATTAGAACTAGATATAGAGCATACAAGTAAGTTTAAAGAACATATGGAGAAGCTCATAAGAGAGGGCAAAGTAAACCCATTGTTATGGGCTAAGCCTAGTGAAAGTGAAGAAGATATATCTAGGAGACGTAGGATAGGGACGATAATATGAGTTAAAAATATTCCTAATAGTGGATGAATAGACTCTAATCTTTCGCTATCTTTGAATCATTATAATTTAACATTGTAATATGAAATAATAGTTAAGCGGACTAATAGTATTTATATTCAACTAAATGAATCTCCTCCTCCTACGTCTCCTCATACTCTGTCTAAGCATTTTTATGGTTAGTTCCACTTCAGCATCGATAGATTTAACCTTAGCTTCTAGTTCTTTCGCAGCAGCCACTACTCTATCAAATTCTGGCTTCATGTTCTCGGTAACAGTTTTCTCCAATAGCTCCTTGCCTATACTAGTAACACGTAATTTCTTGTTACGCGGGTTAGTCTCTAATGCGCCAACATATAATAGTGCTACTATATCTGTTTTCAAATCCTTACTTGATGGAACGTTACCTATAACGAGGAACTCGTAGCCTAAGTCTAATTGTTTCTCAGTTTTCAACCAGTAAATTAGATATTGTAGAGCTTTTTCAGAGATCTCCTCTAATGCGTTTACTAGATACAATAGTTTTAGTTTACGGGGATCCTTAGCGACATCATCTATTGTTACAACGTGTTTGGTGATGATTTTTAATTCTTTGGTTTTAGAGGGTTTAGACACTATGGTTTCACCTCCTATGCCAAACCCTTACTCATTTCTCCTCCAAATTATTCTTATCGGATATTTTTAACTCGTCTGCAAGCATTCTAATGGCGCGTTCCCTGCTATAACCAGCGCGTAAGAGTAAAGCAAGTCTGTACTCTAAAATTTCTTCTCCATCGCTACCATATAGTTGCCTATATTTCTCTCTAAGCTTATTCCATATGACATTAATTTCTTCGAGGACTGCTTCTTCTTTAACTGGTACGGAAGTTGTTGGGGGTGCTGATGACCGCAATATTTCTTCAATTATTTCTTGAAGTCTTACTTTAACTCTGCCAGCATAGTAGGTTGTAAGGCCAGTAATCGTTCCAAGCATACTATATAATAGGACTGCTAAGATAGTAGTGAGGTCCCTATAATATAGGCAAGCATACATCATACTAGACAACGATAGGATAACAAGAAATAATGCATACAACACATAGCTTAAGGGTAAGGAGATAGCAACGAGACCACCTAGGAGCAATACTAAAACACCAAACCATCCGTTAAAGCCTAAAACAAGCAAGTCCAAGCCAGCGATAACTAATGGTGCTAAAATGGTAAAAGTAAGTAGCTTAATCCTATCCCGATAGGCTTTATACACAAGACTAGCAACTTTAGAGAGATCTGATACCTCTTCTCTAAGTATTCCCATAAATTCCTTCCTACCACTCAAGAGCTCTGATAAAAGTTGATCAATATCTTTAACTTTCTTTGCTAATTCAACAATAGTCCAAAGATAATCTCGTGAAATTAAGGGTGGGTCACGGACTCTTGCGATGATATTGGCTGCATTATGAAGCTCTCTAAGAATATCTTCAACTCCTCCAATATTTTCTGTATCCATTTTTCCAATCTCATAGATCAGATTACGGATCTTATCCCAAAGAATCTTCGCAGCATCCGCCAACTATTACACCACTGTGTGTCTACACTACACGGGCTTCTTACTAAAAATTATAAAGGTGTCCTAACCTATAAATCTCCATTACAAGTATTAAGCATACTATTTTTATCCCGGCAAAAGATAATATTATAAGGATAGAAAAGCTTGTACAAAGTAAAGATAATATATGATGATCTCGAAGTACTATCGCACATAGTAAATAATGCTGATCCGCCTATTTCTATAACTAATATATCAAATATACTAGATATGCCCAGGGTAAAAGTATCTAGGATATTAAGAAGGTTGGAAAAGAATTGGTGGATATCAATAGCATTAAATATCGATAGAATATGTTATAGAAAGCTAATGGTTTTATCAAAGAAATCTCCGGGAAGCAACATATTGCGCAGGGTAGTGTTTGTTGGAAAAACGATAGAAGATAAATATGTCTATGTGTTTCTAGTTCCAAGCATTATTGATATACAATGCATTCTAGACGGTATAGAAGAAGTCGTAGGCTACTACATATTTGATAAAATATACTATAATAAACCATTATTCAAAAAATACTTCCATAATGAGTACATAGTAGTTGATCTAAAAAGCATATTATTAGATATAGCAAGTAAGGTGTACGTGGGCGGATATGCAGGCAAAGGGATAAACGTAAAATATATTCAATCCGAGGAATCGAGTGGTTGTTTTCCACTCAATGTTGTCGATAAACGCATTATAAGATTACTCGTTGATAATGGTCTCCTATCTAGTAGGTTACTTGGAAGAAGAATAGGTTTGAATAGGAATAGAATTGATAGGAGGATAAAGTCTTTAGTAAAAAATGGAGTATTTAACGGATTTACAGTAGGATATAATAGAATACGTGATATGGGAGAACAATTATTTTGGATAGTATTTATAATAGGATTCGATGATCCAGAAAGCGCGTTATATTTTATAGAAAGATTAGTAACTGTACCATTTATAGGTCATTTAGAATATAATTCGTATCATAACATAATTAAGCTAGTTCTCAGGGTGTATAAAAATAATATAGGATACGTGTATGACATAGCTAAAATAATAGCAGAAAACTTCGATGTAATAGATACTATAATAGTTAGCACCAGGACAGCTAAGTTCTTCCCAGACAACATATTGAGCAATAATATATTCCATGTGAGAATCAATTAACTTCCATAAAGGTCAGTTGCCGCTGAAAACATCATTGAGCCCCCAACCCCTAAGGGCTCTGCTCTATCTCTATCATCATCCTAGTTCTGTCTATGTAGTAAAGGTTTTTATTTGTGTTTTGTTTTGATGTTGGTTATCGGGTGATTACTGTGGTCGAGATTAAGGAGATCCCCAAAACAGTTGAGTTTAGACGTATAGGAGCACATAGTCATATTCGTGGACTAGGATTAGACGAAAAAGGTAGACCCAAGAAAGTCGCTGCTGGACTCGTAGGCCAGTTAGAAGCTAGAGAGGCTGCTGGACTCGTAGTTCAAATGATACGCGAGGGGAAGATGGCTGGTAGAGGAGTATTACTTGTTGGTCCCCCAGGCACTGGTAAGACCGCTATTGCGGTAGCCATAGCCCGCGAGCTTGGTGAGGATACGCCATTCGTTGCTCTAAGTGCTTCTGAAGTATATTCTACAGAAATGAAGAAGACCGAAGTGTTAATGCAGGCTCTACGTAAAGCCATAGGTGTCCGTATTAGGGAGAAAAGAAAAGTCTACGAAGGCGTTGTTAAAGACATAAAGATTAGGAGGATAAAACACCCCTTTAACCCATATGCAATGGTTCCCCGCGAGGCTAGGCTAACGCTTGCTACAAAAGACGATGAGCTAACGATAACCGTACCAGAAGAAGTAACTGTACAACTATTACAGCTCGGCGTACGTAGGGGAGACGTTATATGGATTGATGCTGAGACTGGTAGAGTATACAAGGTTGGTAAGGCTAAAGGTTATGAGAAAGCAAGATACTATGATGTTGAGGCAGCTAGGCTGGTAGAAATACCAGAGGGTATGGTTAAGAAAACTAAAGAAATCGTACACACATTAACGCTTCACGACCTAGACGTATACATTGCGGCTCAACGCGTAACAATAACCTCCCTATTCGGGTTTGAAGCAGAGAAAGAGATAAGCCCTGAAGTAAGAAAAACTGTTGATGAAC
>CAZWTS010000116.1:0-2948 GCA_964637085.1 uncultured Desulfurococcales archaeon
ATGAGCTGGATCGAGTGGAGCCACAACCGTATGGGATGCTGGTTAACAGATGAAGAAGCACTTGAGAGACTTGATAGGATAATGACAAGGAACTTCAACAGAGTATTCGATGAGTGGCAGAAGAAGTATAGTGAGCACCCAATGAGAGCAGCAGCTTATGCTATTGCTGTTGACAGAGTAGTTAGAGCAATGAAGCTAAGGGGATGGATCTAAACATATATTTAGCTACTTAGAAAAATTCCCCGAACCAATTTCATCAATGTTTTTTCTCCTCGAATAAACTATTTTTCCACTCTTGTCTCTTATCTCTTCTACTCTATGGAAAGGAATCATATCATCACCGATAATGATATAGCCTCTCCTAATATCATCTATGAATCTAGCAGGAATAGGTCTAAGTTCTTCTTCACCATCAACTCTATGCCTTATAAAAATAATGTACTCTTCTCGTTTACCGCTGAAGAATATCTTTCTCAGCCACTTCTCTATATCTCCTCTTTTCCTAGGCATTATTCTTAATCCCTATCTTCTTATCGTTTAAATACTATCACCTATATCATAGTATAAATGTCATGGTGTCTTATAATGAGTAAGAACAAAGTACTAGGAGCACTAATGATAGTGTTATCACTAGTGCTCTTCATAATATATACTTATCTAGTATACTTTGTAGATGAGAAAATATCGTTCATAGTCATAAAAACAACAGTCTATCTTAGTGTCGTGGTGCTCATAGTGGCATTTATATATGTAGGCTATGCCTTGATTAAGACCCCATCTATTCCTCCAGAAGAATTGGAGAAAATAATAGATGAGATCTTAAAGGAAGAGAATCAGCAAAGCAATACAAGTTCTAAGGAATAATCATTCATCTCTCCTCAGTTTTCTTCTCAACGATTATAATTGGTGCAAGATTCTCTAATGCGTATCCAAGTTTTTTCCGTGCAGAAACAAGCAGTCTCCAAAGAGTACCTCGTGAGACACCCATTTTCTTGGCAGCTTCTTCTTGTGTTAATCCATGATAATATACTAGCCTATATGCTTCGAACTCATCAGCCTCAATGATTACAGGGCTCCCCCTCTGTGCTGGTAATCCGTTAATTAAGGGGATCCATGTAATTGTTCCAGGAAAACTATATTCTATTATCCTGGGTTTCTTAGGTCTACCACCCCTCCATCCATGACGGTGCATCATTTGTCTTGTTCACCGCGAAAACGGTTACTTAACACGTTTAACAAATAAGTCAACTAGCCAGGAAAGTACCTCTTTAGCCTCGGAACTTATTTCCCTTGATTCGTGGAGAGCTGTTTTTGCTTCATTAACGTAGTTCTGCATTTTCTTCAAACTATAATCATAGCTTACAGTTTCTCTAACTATCCTCCTAACCTCCTCTATGTCCTCGATTGTTATTTCTTCTGATTTCTTTTCATTGTATATTTTCTTTAAGAACCGTTTTTCCCGCTCCGATCCAAGTTCATATGCTTTCACTATAAGTAGGGTCTTTTTCTTCTCTCTAACATCGCTTCCAACAGGTTTACCAGTGATTTTTGGATCACCATAGAGGCCTAGGATATCGTCTTGTAGCTGGAAAGCGATTCCTGCTGGAATAGCATAACTTGATAACTCTTCGAGAAGATTTGGCGTATATAGTGTTGAAGCAATAGCTCCAAGGTGTAAGGGTAATTCAACAGTATAAGAAGCCGTCTTTAGTTTATGGATATTATATATGTCTTCTTCACTCACTTTTTCTAAAGGTGTATACGCTATTAGTAAATCAAGGTATTGACCGTATGATACTGTTCTTAATCCCTTAGTATATCTTCTTAATAGTTCTTCAATTATATTACCCGGCAGCCCTAATCTATAGAAACTACTCACAGCTAATGTCTCTAAATAATCTCCAGCTAGTATAGCTTGTGATATTCCATAATGTTTACAGTCCCCGAGAAGTTTTTCCTCAACACATTTCTTCTCAAACCACACATGTACTGTTGGGCCCCCTCTTCTAAGCTCATCTTTATCCATAATATCGTCATGTACTAAGAAATAGCTTTGAAGAAACTCTATACCCGCCATCAAGTACTTTAGTTTATCAAGATCTCTGTGTCTCCATTTCTTGCTCCAGTACCCGATCATTATGAGGAAAGCTCTAAGTCTTTTACCGCCTCTCAACGTATAGTCCTTACTTATATATGGTAGAGCGACTAACTTATCACTAATGTTCTTTGCTTCAATCATTACTTCATTAAATACTTCTGCTAATGTATCGTTAGTTATCTTTCTCGCATAATCTAGTAGTTCTCTAAAATTATTCATCGGTGATCAACCTTTTAACACTAATCAAAAATAACTCATTTATTCTAATTGGTAATTATTGTTAATGTTAACTAAAATACTATTTCCTTAGGAATTGTCTCAGCTCTTGTATAACTTTAAGCTTGATCTTATCTCCTAATAATTCCCAGTATATTCCCTTCGGTTTAGGCGGTCTAGGAATTATTTTGTATAACCTCTTAGGTGTACCTATATAATCCACTGTTAAGTCATGAGGCTCTAATGGCACGTGATCCACTATTTGGATATCATGTACAGTTGTTACTACGGGTGTTTGTTCCGTAATACATCCTATTTCTCTGAGTATAGCGTATTCGAGTTCAGCGTATCCGCCTCCTTTTCCTATTCTTCCTCCTTTCCTATCAACTGCGACTGAGCCCGTTACAACTAAGTCTATGTGGGGTATGTCTCTCAGAGAGATCTTTTTTCCATAAATAAATGCTCCTCTAATAGTTGATGCATATGTGTATTTACTCGAAGGTATCCTCGCGGGATCTAGTAGGAGGAATCCTTCTCTTAACTTAGGTGATGCCATAACGAGTATTTTCCCATCACATAGTGCTCTATATCTTAGAGGCTTTTGTGGGCTGTCAGGATTTGCTTTTACAGCTTT
>CAZWTS010000117.1:0-14607 GCA_964637085.1 uncultured Desulfurococcales archaeon
TACGCTCGCAAACCCAAGTAAAACTAAACCTAGAGAAAATATAGTGGAAACAACTGTTCCTACTATATAGGGTAAGACAACTAGTTTTCTAGGGGCTTTTCCCCTTCATACAATTCATCCTAGTTTCCCGCTCTTAAGTAAGGAAGAAATACCATATAATCTCCGGGTCTAAAAATATTTTTAATTAGAGATGTGGTAGGCTGCTTACGGCCACCGACGGCTAGTTGATGGGGAGGGCCGCAGCCTACCGAAAAATACTCTCCACGGGGTTCTGGGAAACTAGGTTTTGTCTAGACCTTAATTGTTTAGCTAGAGTATTCTTGGAAAAGAACGAGTCTCGTCTGGGAATTAAAAGAATAGATAGAATGTCTTTTTACTAACTAGATTATATGTGTTGGACTACTTGCTTCATTATCTCGGCGTAGAGCGTTATGGTGTCTTCGTATTTAGTCTCAGTAGTACCAGTATATATTAGGTGCATTCTTAGCGGTAATTCCTTCTCTCTTACTTCTTTCACCATGAATTCTGCTAGTGCTTGTGCTAGTGGTGTTAGGCTTGGATAACCTTTTCCTAAGGGGACTCTCTTCTTTAATAGCCTTCTACCAAAGTAGATACCCGTTACTTGAGCGAAGCGTAGGCTTAGGAATCCTCTGCTTAGTGGGAGCGCCTTCTTTAGTATGCTGAGCCAGAATTCCTTAGTTGCCTCCTGGTCTGCTTGGTGGAAGTTGCCGTGCTCGTCTATGTGGAACTCGTACATGAATACGTTTTCTAATTGGAGTGATATTATTACTCGCTCGTCTCCTACGGCTTCTATTATTGCTTTAATCTCATCTATGCTTCCGAGCTGTCTACGAGTATAAGTTGTTTCAAGTGATATGTACATGTTTTGTGGTGCTTCCTTTAGTAATTCTTTAATGAACTCTGCCGCTAACTCGATATCTTTATCACCACCATAGACCTTCCAGCCTAAGTGTAGGTTAAATACCTCGGCACCAGCTAGTGCTGCATTCCTTACTGCCGCTTTCATCGCCTTTAATACACGGTTTCTAACGAGCTTGCTATCACTTACAACATTATAGTATGGTGCATGTGCTGTTACAGTCGTAAAGGCTTTCTTAGCGAACTCTCTATATGATTCAAAGTATTCGGGTCCACGGCTTCTCCTAGAGAAGTCTGCTGGTGGTATCTCAGTTAGCTTCATTCCTAGTGTTGCTGCTTTAGCTAGTGTTGATAGACTGTTATATGTTCCCCAGTCGAAGAGGAGCATGACTTACACCATTAGATATATGTGTGGAGTAGAAAATAAAGTATTCCATCAACCAATACAATAAGACTATAATAACACTATAAGCTCACTAATACACTATTTTAAGGGAAGCAAGAAACAATAGAGTTAAACAATACTGTAACCCTATTAAACATATTGTTCGCCTAGTGCCACGACTGTTTCCTCTATATCTTTCTTGCACGAAGCTTAAGTATAATGTCAAAAGCGTTATTGGATAGAATAAGTAAGGGTGCCCTAGATTAGGATAGGAATAGAAGTAGGTAAACATAAGCCCTACATCATAGTACTAGTTGCAGCTATAATAGTTTCCCTTCTAGCCGGCTATACTATTGCTCAAAACACTCCAGTAAGGAATATCTATTTAGAAAACCTGCCATCACCAGCAACGTGTATTATGGAGACCGATGGTAGTGGTACTTATTGGGCTACTAATAGTAGTGGTAAGGTAGTAAGGATAAGCGATGATGCTAGAATAGTGTATGATGCTTGTAGAAGCCTCGTTATAGCCAATGGCGGTGGAATGATACTGTTCCGAAAAGGCGTTTACGTTTTCTCTACAACACTCGTACTAGTAGACAATATCATTATACGTGGAGAAGACCCGGAGAATACTATAATACAATTAGACGAAGACCTTGGATACACTAATATTATCTCGGGGATTAGCGTTGAAAACGTTACCATATCCGATATATCGATAAGACTACGTAGTGATAAAGCATCAACTGGTATACACTTATCCGACAGCATTCAGGGTATTCCAAGAAATATTAGAATAGACCACGTATACTTCTACGGTGGTAATCCAAGCGGAAACGGCGAAGTAGGAATCTTCTTACGCGGTGCTGAAAACGTTGTAGTAACTGAGTCTATTTTCCGAGATGTTCAAGGCATTATTAAATGCTTATACTGTAATAGTACAATAGTATCCGATAACGTTATCCGAGGGTCTCAGGGAACCCGTCAACTCCTCTCAGCAATTAATAGTGATGGATTATTGTTCTCAGATAACGATGTGACGGGGACTATTCAATCCAATAATGAGACTCTAATAGAAATAGCATCCTCCACTAATACGGCATTTAGAGACAATGAATTCAAGAAAACTTATGGCGTGTTATTAGAGCTTAGTAGTAATACGCAGGGCGTAGCCTTCCACGACAATAACGTATTAATGATGTGTGATGAGCTCACGGCATGCAACTATATAGTTATCAATGAATCAAATACAGTATATTTTACTGGAAACAAGTTTAGTAGCAACCTATTAAACTACGTCGCCAGCGAGGAATGGGTTAAAATCCACGGCTCATCTAATATAAATATTGAATCAAACCACTTCCAGCTCTCCTCCTACAATGCTGCATCAACTGTAGCCGTAAATCTCTCAGCATCATCTGAAGTATTTATAGCAAATAACCGAGTAGAGGGGGGACCAGTAGTCTATACAGATGAGAACTGTAGTGGAATAACTGTAACAAACAATATGGTTTCATCACAAAACCTATATGCTCCAGGCTCTAATGAGACGGTTATGCTCTCGCCAAGCGATGATGATGAAAACTACCTCTATGACTACCAGGGGACTATCTACCTTGAAGACAAGCCGTTAACAGCTACATGTGTTATAGAAACCGATGGCAATGGGAAATACTGGGCTTTAACATCGCGTGGGAAAATAATAGAATCTAATAACATGAGACGAGTCTATGATGAGTGCCGTAGTATAATAGTGGAGGAGGGTGGGGGAAAGATCTTCTTCCGTAAAGGCACTTATACTCTACCAGCAACCATAATGCTTGAAAACAATATGGTTCTCCAGGGAGAAGGAGTAGACAACACTATAATAGAACTAAGTAGATACTCGGGAGCAATATACGTAATAGCTGGAATAGATGTCCGCGACGTAACTATATCTGATTTAAAAATAGTATTGAGAACCAATATGCGGACTACTGGAATACTAATACGTGGAATCAATACCTATGCTTCACATGTACGCATAAGCAATGTTAAGATTACTGTTGCAGGAGCACAAGCCCGTAGCATAGGCATATACTTAAACCATGTATGGAAAATCGATATAAAAGACGTTGAAATAATCGGTTGGAATCTCACACAAATAAACTGCTATGAGTGTAACCGAGTAGTAATAGAAGACAACTACTTGTATGGGGGAAGCCGGAGCTCTAATGCCATTAATATAAGTAATTCGGACTACGTGGCCGTTAAGAACAATAACATAGCGTACTTTAAAGCAGATGAAGCCTACTATAACTCTACTATAAATGTTGTAGATTCACGAAACATTGATTTATTCGGTAATAACCTCGCCTTTATATACAATGGAGTACTCTATATTGGTTCATCAGCGAACACCTATTTTAATGAAAATAGAGTATCCGTGTATTGTAGTAGTGATACAGGTAGTTGTCCAAACCTCATAGTAGTATATTTTGCAAACAATACTAGTATAAGTAATAATATATTGAAGGCCTTTACCAGCCGGCAATATATTATGCGTTTTAGATGGATAGGCGTTCTTCAGTCTAGGAATGTCCTGATAAGCGGTAATGACGTGTTTAGTAGTGGTAATGAGATCATAAGTATAACTCAGTCGAGACAAGTAACTATTAATTCGAATAATATGTATTCAATTAATGTCCTCTCCACTAACCCCGCAGTAAGATTGACTGGTGTCAACGACGTTAGGGTACTAAATAATGTAATAGAGACCCCGGGAACCGATATCTTCTATGTAACATGCATACTACGCAATATAGTATTATCTAACAACGTACTCGTAGGCAATAATCTCCTAACACCCGATAGCTGGAGCCAATGTATTCTCTCGCCAAGTGATAGTAGCTTAAACTACCTACGAAACAATCCCTAAAACACGGTAGCGTATTTTTCAATCCAAAACCTATAATTTTTTAGAAAATTAAATAGTTGTTTAGAGTAAAGAACTACTTTTTAGCTGATTCAAGGTATCTACGATACTTCATTAACGCTCCTATTGCTGATACAGCTCTCTCTGGTATCGGGTATGCTGGTATACCATTACGGTTTAAGTGCTTCATCGCCTGGAATACGTCTTCACCACCTATCATTGACACAGTTATAGGCTTCTCTATACCGTCTTTCCTAGCTTCGTCTCTCGCCTTAATTATAGCATCAGCTAGCTCCATTGGGTCGCATACAGCTGTCCTACAGTATAAGACTACTACTGCGTGTACGCGGTCATCGTATAACGCCTCCTTAACGGCGCCATAGTATTGGTTGGGGTCAGCCATACCGGTTAAGTCTACTGGGTTCTTAGGGCTACCAAACCATGGCATCCATTTCTTGAATTTCTCCTTCAAGTCTTCGGGTGGATCTAGTAGTTTAACATCATTGTCTGCTGCTGCATCAGTTGCCATTACGCCGGCTCCACCACCATTAGTTATTATGACTGTGTTCTCGCCTTTGGGTAGGGGTAGTAGTGCGAATGCTCGAGCCCAGTCGAACATTTCCTCAATGTTTAGTGCTCTTAGAATACCCGTCTGCTTCATTGCGGCATCATATACTTTATCGGCTCCCGCTAAGCTACCAGTATGGCTTGCCGCCGCTGCTGCACCCCTCTCTGATCTACCAGATTTTATTACGATTACTGGTTTCTTCATTGTTACGCGCTTCATTATTTCTAGGAATTTCTTACCAGTACCAGTCTTCAATCCCTCGAGATATATTGTTATAACCTTAGTATTAGGGTCGTCTGCTAAATAGTCTGATACCTCCATAACGTCTATATCAGCCATGTTACCCATACTGACTACTGCAGATAAACCTATTTCCTCTAGAATAGTCCAGCCCATTAATGCTATTCCTAGTGCTCCACTCTGAGTAATGAATGCTATTCCACCGGGTAAGACGTCTTTGGGGCCGAAGGTAGCGTTCATTTTGTGTGGTGTATAAGCTATACCGAAGATATTGGGGCCTAGAATCCTCATACCATACTTGCGGGCGAGTTCAACCATTTTCTCTTCTAGTTCAACGTTTCCGACTTCACTGAAACCACTAGTTATAACAACTAGTACTTTAACACCCTTCTTACCACAATCTTCAACGGCTTCCAATACGCGTTGAGCTGGAATAACTATAACAGCCATGTCTACTTCATCGGGGATATCCGTTACCTTGGGATAAGCCTTTAAACCCAGGATCTCATCTGCCTTAGGGTTAACTGGATATATCTTCCCCTTAAACCCATAGTCCAATAGGTTCTTTACGATAGCATACCCTATCTTACCGGGTTTACGGGAAGCACCGACAACAGCTATACTCCTAGGCTTGAATAAGGGTTCTAGTTCACGCACACTCATAGAGACAACACCAAGACCTTTTCAACGAATACTTCTTATTAACTCTTAGCATAAAAAACATACGACAAAAGCCGAAAAACTATATAGTGTACTCCAAGACTAGAGAACAACCACAATGACACCTAATTATCCTACTATCAATGAGGCCCTTAACCGCGACTACGCCAGGCTGATAAGCTGGTTCTAAGCTAGTCTTAGCCCACCTACCATTAACTAGAGTGGACTTAGCCAACTGTAGGACTAAGGGTTTAGGACGCAACGGATGCACTAATACGACTCCCCTATCTTTAACTAGTGGCTGTGGTAGTAGAGTAATAGCTAACTGCCTCCTAATCGATCTTACTAGTTTGATTAGATTGCTGGGTGGTTCCTCCTCTACTAGTTTAGCTGGTCTCCCACGGGGACCCATATACGTTATAATGGGATCTAATGGTTTACCCCCACTCCTCTCTACCACGAGTGCTATTCTATAGCTTTCACCGCCAGTAAGTGCCGTGAAGTCTCTTAGAACATAACTATAGATTAACCCGTGTATAACTGTCTTCGAAGCACTCTCTAGCGATATACCAGTCGCGGAGAAGGTATATGGAGTAATAATACACTCTTCTTCGAGTTCCTTTCTTAAATTCTCGTACTCTCTACTTAGACTGTATTTTCTCTTTACATTTACTTCTCTTATAGCCTCCCATATTTTTTCTGCAAGTGAGATATATTTCTCGATGCACTCATTGCTTACTCTAAGTAGGCCTAATCCCACGTTTACGTATGCTTTTACTTCACCTCCTGTTCTACTTCCTCCAACTATGAGGAAGGGGCCGTAGATCCTAGTTGCGCCAAGGTATTCAGCAAATACTTGTGATACAATACACTCCCACTTCATATCAGGTACGCTAAAGTCTTCGCATGGAGATAAGTCGATATCATTGTTTTCTATTATAGTCTTCGAAATAGCTCCAAGCATCGTCTCTAAGCGGGGTAGTATTGGGGTCTCATAGGGTGAAGCCATAGTACTTGAACGTGGTATTAGATCTCCGGGACCTCTTGTTACAATAAACTGTGATGTCTTAAAACCTATTAATGAATAATAACTGTGGCTCACAGCTACCACCTTACAGGGTTCTCATAGATTTTAATGCGTTATGAGAAGCCCTGAATACTTCTCTAACTATAGTTTCAAGTAGTTCTCCGCTACCATCTACTCTATTAATGGGTTCTAATGTACTATGGAATAAGCCGATTATTTCTTCAAGATACCTCCTAGCCCTCTGCTCTCTTCCTACTTGGATGTTCCGCTTAAACAAGTAGTACAATAGGTTTTCGATGTGGGGTAATCCGTGCTGAGAGGCTTTTCTCCACAATTCTTCTGCTTTCCCACTACCACCAAATAATAGTTCTCTATCAGTGAATATACTTGTTGAAATAACTCCTTTTTCAACAAGCCCTAATAATATGTTTGATAAAGCATAGATTTCTCCAGTTCTCCTAATTTCTTCAACTCTATCTCTAGCTCCTCTTAGAGTATAGGGTATTTTAACGTGAACTCCTTCAAAACTATTTGTCCTAGCCCTCAGTAACGCGTAGCCAGGTCTACCATAACTTAATACTACTGAGTCTCCAAACCATACATGCTCTATAATATGGGGGCTCTTAGCTTCTTCTAGTAGGTATCTAGTCAGCCATAACTCATCGTACATTATATCACGGTAGTGTGCGAAACGTATACCCATGCTAAGCCCATTAGAGACTATAGCTGGTATCCTCCAATAGACTACCCCGCCAGCACCACGCTTCTTTACTGGGTGGAATCCAGGGTACTTGGAGCTACTAGCCCAGTAGATTCTCCTAACGAGTAAGGATACCGTTAACGCTGGATTAGATGAAATATATTCTAATAGCTCATCGTTACTAGTTGAAACCCGTTCTAATGCGCGTAGGACTTCTCTACGATAACCAGTTCTAATATTAGGTGGCAAGAGCTCCCATGGAAGCCATGTGGGAGCTATTATTAATCCCTCATCACCAGCCATGTAGACTGGTATTCCACCCAAGCGCTCAGAGACAATAGCTGCTCTAAGACTCGTATATGATATAGCGTTAGCTAGCGCATAATGATATGATGGTGAAACAATAATGCTACCACAGGGTATTTTCCCTTCTTTACATAACTCTACGAGTCCTTGTGAGACAACTAGTTTCCCACTAACATATTTCTCCATCATCTCTTTTGAAACATTAATCTTATTGTATGCTCTAGTCCCCTCTCTAACACGAGATACTGAGGCCTCGTAAACACTCTTATATATCCTCTTTAAGTAATCGTAAACGCTTATGTCGCGTGCTTCCTTACCTAGGTCTAATCCTAGGATACCGCGCTTTAGTAAACCATACTTGTCTCCATCAAACCATATGATACTATAGTATTTCCTTGGAGACGATAATGCTTCCCTAATAGCTCTAAGCGTCTTAAACAATTCATTACTCGCTACTTCTGCGTTACCTAGTATTCTGTTAAGCTTCTTTAATGCCTCTTGAGCACTAGTATTATTGTATAATGCTTCTTCGAGCTCGCTGTCAACGAATAATAGTACGGCTGCTGCAAACCTAATCCACTGGCACTCAACACTATTATATTCATTGCCCCTTATCTTATCTTCTATAGTCTTCCAGAGTTCTCTAACATTAATCCATAGTAGGCGTGGAGTCCACCATCTTCCATCAACTAGCCTCTTAATATCGCTGATAAGCTTATCCAGGTATTCTCTACTACTACATTGGGCTCGACGTAGGGTCTCGTATAGGTCTCTATGTATTTTACTGCGGGCGAGCATTACTGCTAGGCTATCTATTATTTCTTCATCTATACCGTCTACTTTTACTTCTCCCGATACAATCATTGATGCTAGTCTAAGCAAAGCTATCTTTAACGCTAATCCAGCTACATCACTAGTACTTGGGAATGAAACCTCTCTTCTAGGCTTAAGCCTCAATAATTTTTCTCCAAGTTTTTCGAACACACTATTCAGTCCTAGGAGTCTTTTAACAAGGCAGTAGGGGCATAGTCTTTCACCCGGCTTAAAAACCGGTCTCCACATCCTCCAACAAGTCTCTATGTCTTTCTCCCCATTACCACTACATAGTGTTCTCCGAGCCCACTCCCTATACTCTTCACTAACTTCCCCATTAGGTAGATCTCTACCGGGAACCCATAATACTGCTGGAGCATGCTTACATACACTACAACTCCTCCACCTATACGTTTCTATTTCTTTGTCAGCCCTACCAGTTAGACCTGGACATATAGGTGTACCCATACGCTTAGTAATAGCGTGTAGTTTCTCATTACGAGCCCAGCCGGGTAGTGCTTGCGCTTCTCTCTCCTCTATTCTCGCCATTAACTCATTAAACACTTCAGCATAAACCTTCTTCGCATCCATATAATTCCTTTTATCACTAACGTAGAGTTTTTCTACAACAATTATTGGTTGGAGAGGAGGTTCTTCGAGAACTCCTAACTCTATAAGCCTATCTATAAGCTCACCCAATCTACCGGGAGCATTCTCTCTAACAACTTCTAATACAAGCCTCCAAGCCTCACTAAATCTATCAATTAAATAATTTTCCACTCTCCTCCTAACATCCTCTAAAGCCCCAAGAGACTCATTGATGTTAGTATATAGGACTCTTTTCAACAAAGCAGTACACTCGCTACCCCCACTACCTTCTAGACCATTATTCGAGCGTATTATTGGTAGAAATAATACTTGGAGAGCAGGCTGCCACGCATAGTAGGGGAAGCCTTCGAAAAAGCCGAAGCCTTCAACAAACTCCCGGATAATACCGTATAAGTCGCCGAGCTTCTCCTTCAATAACGCATAATATAGCTGGTTCCACCGGAACCCAGGCAATAATAGTATATCGGGGCCTAGACACCACACTAGGTCTTTAACCGTATACCAGACCATAACACTAGCAAGCCATGAAGAAATCCATAAATCGCTGAGCTTCCTTGAACTAGCAATCCAGTCCCTTAGAGGAGCAATAGAAACACCAACTAGTAGTCCAGCAACAGTCTCCCTGTCTTTGGCTGGAGCAACAATATTCACAGTTGAAGCAGTAGCATATAAGTGATCAAAAACACTATGAGTAGGGGCACGAGTATCAGCTGGGTTAACTATCTCGTTAAAAACATTATACCATAGTGGTTCAAGTAGTGTCTCAAATAAGTGTAGAAGCATTATCTTGTCTTCTTCTAGGTTCTCAGAAATACCTTTATGTAATGCTATTTTTAATTCATTAATAAACCTTAGTAAGTTTTCCCTTATACTGGTATAATATTTCAACTTCTTATTTAAACGAACTTCTATGAGAGGGTCAAAAATATTTACAAGACCTGATCCAAAATATGATCTAATATTTCTTAATTTATCTATTTCCCATCTATCAAAACTAGATGCCACCCGGTCACTCGATTTAATTTTTCTATGTTTACTATAGCATATAGCTCCACCTAAGATAGTAGCAAGGAAATCTAAGATGCGTTTAACTTCAGCTTCATGTGCAAGAGAGCCACTAATAGTTTCATTCCTTCTTATTCTTCTAGACAATAGAAGAGCCTTATGGGGCGGGTCGTGTAGTAGTGCTAGTATTTTGAATTTTATTAGGTTCTCATAGCTTAGTTCTGTTCCACCTGCTAACCGGGTCATCTTCTTCTACTCCTCCTAGATTGTATGTATTCTATTCTTTCGATTTGGTTGAAGAAGCCGTAGCCTCGAGTAGTTCTCCCACCTACGCCTACGTTTTCTAAGGCGTAGAATAGGAGTCTTGAAACCAAGCCTAATATTCCGGGAGAATTATTGTTTGCTAGTGCTTGGGGTATACAATTATTCTCTCGGAGTACACGTAATGCCTCCTCTCCAGCCTCCTCTAATAATATTATGAACTCATATTTAGTTCCCGCAGCAATAACTAATCCATGAACCGGAATAGGTTTTACATCTAGTTCTGTTACTGTATTCTCACCATAATGCCTAGTTACTACATCAGCCTCCACAAGACCTCCACTAAGACCACAGCCAACGGGATAAGCATCTAAGACCTTTACTAAACCAACACCTGGCTCAACACCTCCAGGGCAATCACTCTCACTACATCCGAAGAGAATAGAAGAACAACTCCTAACTCCACGATCACTTACATCAACACCCCAGCTCTCAGCCAGCAACCACTCATAACTGTTCCTCAAAACACCCTTAATACTCGAACTGGGAATCCATGGAACATCAAGTAATGGGTGCCATAAAGGTGTAAACCATAGGGGACCCAAACCCTCAACATCCCTAACTAGGCCACGATAACTAAGAACAGCATCGACAACTAGGACACCAAAACCCGAACCACGTAGAGCATTAATAAGCCCCTCTAAATACTCTCTAATAAAGCCAACTCTACTACCACAGCTACTCCTATCAGCACAGACAATATACTCTAATACTTCTTCCCTAAAACTAGTTAAAGCGCTACTAAACTCATTACCACCAACACTCCACGCACTAATAATACCGTCAAAAAGCCTTACAAGACCATCCCATTCATTCAATAAAGATAAGCGAACACCCATGGAATCACCCCCATCGACTATAAATCCACTTCATTTAAACCGAGAATCCTGGCAACAAGAGACCCTATACCATAAACCCTCTTCTCAGTATCTATACCAGGCCCCCACATGATGTCTTCATCATAGATTTCTTTCATGACATCTCGTAGGCACAGCTTTTCTCCTTCGAGTACATTATTAGTACGGCATCTACATCTTTCTATATATCTTAGCAATCGATAAATCGCTATACTTGTGATATTATTTTCACGGTATGGCCCTATTTTACCGCGGTACTTTACTATATTCTCCTTCTCTAGAATACTGAAGGCTTCATTGTCGTAGAACAATATTGCACTTACCGTTGACCCGATTACAGTAAAGAACATCGGTGATAATAGTCTAGAGAAGATAGTCTCCCTTCGATTTTGATCGAAGAAGTAACCTGTTTTCCCACCTTTTTTAGTTGCCCTTTCCATACCTAAATACATTGTTATTATCGGATAACCATGCATTCTTAATACAGTGCTTATCGGTTCTCCTATGATTCTATTCAATACTATCTTCATCGTCTTTTTCAATACGGCATTATTTATTGCAGCTACGGTACACCAAGTATTTCGTGGCTCACAATATATCATGTATTCTCTATCATTATATAAGGATATGCATCTAGAACTCCACGCTTTTACTAGCTTTCGATGCAATGTATATGCTTTTGATCTACTATTTTTAGGAGATTCCATCCCTATTATTTGCTCCTCTTCTTTAATGAGATCTCTAATAAGATCTGACGAGTACTCAGTAGATATCCCTACTATATCGCGCCAGCCTTCTCTATCTATAAGGTAATTGTATAATTCTTCTATTGTTTCGCTTAGTACTGTATTATGTGTTTTCACTTCTACTGGTTTTAGTTTCCCGTATCCTCTTGTTTGTGCTTTCCCTATCCCCGATGCATAGAGTGCTAGTCCGAGAGCGAGTCCTATTAGTCTCTCTTCTTTCTCATTTAGGTTTGCTCCGAGTCTTCTCCTTATCTTTACTCTTAACTTGATTTTTTCTGGAGGTATCGGCAATAATCCTATTGCTTCATCAATGCTTTTACCCATGACCGTTAATAGTACTCTCGGCGATGCTAGTGCGCAGCATGCCTCCTCTCCATCAGGGCAATAACCATTATCTGATAGTAGATTATTAAGGCATCTCTGATGTATTCTATGCCATCTTGGAGTATCTCCTCCATTATAACAGTTTGCTAGTTTACATAGCTTGTTTCTATATGTTCTTTTCAAGCATATTAGTGTAGAGATGTATTCTAGGGGGTCTTCGGGTCTTAGCTCTATTATTATCTTAGATGCTTCTGCTAATCCAACTGGTTTTATCCGGCCCATTATTTTTTCCGCTAGTCTATCAAGTGTTTTTATCGGTAGATGATAACCGTATTCTTCGTATATTCCTGCTGATAGTATGCTTCTCAACCACCATCTCGTTTTCCCAGCTATGTCTGTTGGACGCGGGTAGTCTATTGATCCATTTATGTTTATCCATCCCCTATTTGCTCCACCAATCATAGCTGGTGTATGATTTACTAGTACTGCTTCGTAGAGAATGTTAGTGGTCATTTCCTAGTGTTACCCCATTTAGTCTTCTATACAGAAGCCTACTAGTTCAAGTAAGTCTTTAGCAAGACTCCTCAGTATGCATGGAAGTTCTTCTTCCTCTCCCCTGCTACTCTTTAGCAAGTTATCATATTTATCTGATATAGTGTTGAGTAGCGCTGGTACTATTTTCGCTATAATACCTAGTGATTCAAGTATAACTGACTCAAATAACACGTTCGATGATGAATTCTTTACTGTTAGCAGTAGGTCTGGTAGACTCTTTACTTCTCCCGTACTTACTCGTATTATTTCCTTTGAGTGTAATCGGTTTATTACTCGCCCCAATACTCCTAAGTGTAATGCATAGCCTACATCAGTGCTCGGTAATTTAACGCTTCTCTTATCACGGAGTTCGAGTAAGATTTCTCCACTCGGGTTACATGCTATTGTGTTCTCTACTAAAATCCTAGCCTTATACTCACTTATTCTCGAAGCCTCATTAATTACCGCTAGTGGGAGTCCCCACGAGTAAGCGTATTGTGGAGTATTCTTAGACCTCGTAATAAATGAGTCTATTGAGTCTATGAACCATGGTATTGTTTCCCGAACGAATTTCCTAAAGTTAGAATTATCGTGTGAATCCTTCCATATTTTGCTTAAGTACTTTCTAGCTAGGACGGCTGCATGGGCGAGTGATTTAATAGCACAGATTACTGCATCGTAGGACTCGTCTATTATTACCTGATAGTACTCGTTGCCTGCTTGATGTGCAGTCATTATTGACGTGCCTCTATTACTTTTATTAGCCCCCTACCTATAGTCTCCTTACCGCCAATGAATAAGCTATAATTTAATTCGCTGAGAAGACGTCTCTGGAAATCCTGAGCACATTTAGGGCTTATTGTTCTCCCACTAATTCTCGTCATACGATATAGTGTTGCTGCAGCAAAAATAGTGGCTTGGGGAACATATTCCTCGGTCCAGAGAGCCCCTTTTCTCACGGTCTTCTTCTGTGGATCTAATCTTATTCTTGCTACACGGAGTAATTCGGTTTCAACTATATGTCTTGCAATAGAATCTCTTACAATATAAGCGTACCCGTCCATAATATGCTTTGTAAAACTAGGCATCTTATCCTTAATACACGAGAATCCTTCTCCTAGGGAAACCCTCTTAGCGTCTTCTATATTAAAGTACTTTATAATAATATTCTCACGGCTCTCTCCATCATTACTCTCTGAACCACTTGAACACGGTATTTCACGAATACAGTTACACCTAGCAATATTGACTATTAAATCATTTAGCCGCCTAATCGAAGACTCTGGTATAATATATATTATTTTCTCATCCCCGCCAACAATAGCCCTCACCGGGAATGCAAAGAGGAAAGCATCAGTAAATACTATTGAACTCACCCACGGCTCACTAGTAGGATAATCCTCAACATCCCAGCCATAGTACT
Organism: uncultured Desulfurococcales archaeon; assembly: GCA_964637085.1. Classification (GTDB taxonomy): domain Archaea; phylum Thermoproteota; class Thermoprotei_A; order Sulfolobales; family WANQ01; genus JALWGO01. Next base: position 14,315 of record CAZWTS010000117.1, read on the forward strand.
GGTAACACTCACTAGAACCACCACTGTAAAACATAACACACGCAGACTTAATCGAACCCTTCAAGCTGCTAGCAGGTATCCACGGATAACCTAGAGAATCCCTAGCAATAGGGAGATCAACTATACCAGGACTCCTACCAACACCTACATGCAAAGGAGTTAAAGCAACAAGAAACCATAGATCGCTCGCATTTTTGTTTGAAAACATTGGTACAGCCTCGAAATATATTGTAATCCTAACTATATTGGATGATCTAGGTTAATGTTCTCCATCACCATCACTAGTTTGGCTA
>CAZWTS010000118.1:0-5085 GCA_964637085.1 uncultured Desulfurococcales archaeon
ACTTAAAACATGTATTATTTGTGGGTCTCCACTAGTAGAGTCATTTTCAAGACTCAATTCTAAGTCTGATACTGATACCATGTTTTCTCTCTAACTTCTTTAACTTCTTTACTCTACGCATTGTAACTTTAGCTGCATCACGTGGTACTATTACGTTAACAGTATTCCCTTCGACTTCAACTCTTGCATCAGGTACTATACGCTGTATTTCTCTAACTATCTTTGACTCTAATGTTCTTCTCGCCTTTGATACGGGTACTACCATTGTTTGTTCGCCGAAGGTATATATCTCATACTCTAATTGCCCCGTTAGGAAGTCACGTACCTCTACTACGGGTCTAGATAATTCTGCCTCACGCAACCCCGTTGGCAGCTTGACGGTCATATGTAGCTCGTATACTTTTTCAACAGATCCCTTATTTATGTATATTACTGTGTCAATAATGCTTGGTATCATTCCCAGTTCTACTCTCCTAATAAAGCGTTGTACTGCATCTATGGGTGTTGTAGCATGTACTACACCTATCATGCCTATACCAGCTAATCTTAGGTCAACATATAGGTTGAAGTCTTCATCATTACGCATTTCATCAAATACCGTATAGTCTGGTCTACTCAGTAATAATATGTCGTGGAGTTCCTCGCTTGTACCATATGTCTTCGAATACTGTGTTATTTCTGGGGGTAGTCTCATATCTCGTGGAGACTCTATTGTTTTTACTATCCTACCTTTCCTCATATAATATTCTGCTAACGCTTGAGCAAATGTTGTTTTACCCATGCCCGGAGCACCAGCTATTAATATCCCCTCTGCTCTCGTCTCAAATCTCTCTAAGAGCTTGGGCGGTAATTTATAATCCTCTAGTCTCAGCTTTACAAGCGGTCTTACTGCTGTTATCTCCCATCCCTCACTTAGAGGCGGCCTCGTTATTACTATACGATACTCACCGAGCTGAATAATAGTAGAACCAGGTCTATCTATCTCAATGAATCCGTCTGGTCTTCTCTTCGCTGCCTCAATTATTTCCCTAGTTATTGCTTCTAATTCATCTCGAGTCATAGGCTTTAATCCTAAGTCGATAAATTTCCACTCTCCGGGTTTACCCTTCTTAGCTTTGGGAACTGTGCCCTCTTTTAAGTGAACGCTCATTGTTTCCTTATCAAAGTATTCTTCGAGTCTTAGTCTTTCACGAGAGATAGGTGGTATGAATAGTATTTGCATGCCCATGGCTCTAGCTACTTCAGCTTGTACTTTATCTCCAGTTACTAGTATCGCTCCTATCTCGTAAGCATAGTCCCGTATTAGAGCGTCTATTGCCCCTGATTTAGCCATTTTTATATCAGTATAGCGTGGCCTCTCCCCAGCAAGTTCTATTGTTATTAAGCCCTCACGTTCCAGTAGACGCAATCTAGATATTTCTTCGAGTCCCGCAAAACCAGTCATACGTCCCTCATTGGCTTGATGCTCAAGTTCCGCTAGAACCGCCTTATGTATTATTATTCTGCCCCTTATCTTGCCCTGTCTTACTAGTTTACTAACTACTCCTTCTATTAATACGCTTGTATCTGGTACATATACCTTCTCAGCTACTCCTGCTATAGGTGCAACTATACTTGGCACTTCATATGATACCTCAGCCTACTCGTCTAGACTCTCTCAAAGAGCTAGGAGGCTAATAAAATATAGAGTAAAATGACGCCTCAAGACTGTTGGTTCTAGTGGGCTAAATGTTTTCTTCTAAACTTATTAAGTGAGAACTACTTAGTGGATTCAACACCTAGAAAGGTATACGTAATCGGTGTAAAAATCTTGGCACCCAAGAAGAAAAGTAAATCGGAAAAGCACCAGAAATACATTGATAAAGGAAGTAGAAGTATAACCCAGCAGGCACTCTACGAGGCACACGCCCCTAAGGAACTTGTTGATAGGGTTAGGAGAGATATTAGGAGGAGACAGTTCGATTATCTTACCCCATATCTGTTATCAGAGAAGTATACGGTTACTATTAGTACTGCTAAGAAGATATTAAGAGAACTATTAGAGGAAGGAGCTATAGAGTTGTTCTCTGCGGGTAGGAGGTCTCCAGTATACGTCCCAGTAACCCAATAATAACAATAATTGATAACGATAGTTTAACAATATTAGTTTATTTTGTTCAATAATGATTTAGCTATAGCTACTTGTCCTAATGATATCCCGCCATCTCCTGGAGGAACTTTCTGATTAACATATACTTGGGCTTTACCATTAACTTCGTCCCTTATCCCTCTAAGAATATATTCGTTAACTGCAGCTCCACCCGAGACGATAACAATATTTCTCTTCTTAGTAGTGATATGTTTTAATGCTATCCTACCATATGCACGTCCTAGCCAGTATTGAACAGAATACGCTATTTCACGCCTACTATATCCTTCTTCAACTAGGTCTAAGACTTGCAATATAGCATCACTTACATGTATTATTGACCTACCATTTACTTCATGGATCGAATAATCGAGCACTATATTCGAATCCCTAGCATATGCTTCTAACTTAATTGCTGGCTCCCCCTCATAAGTACGTCGCCACGCCACTCCCAGTAGACTCGATACGGCATCCAAGAATCTACCAGTACTTGACGTTAAGGGCTTCCCTATATCTACTTGCTTTAATACTATTCTAGCTTCGAGGAGACCTCTTGGCAACCGTCTTAGTAAACCATGTTTTTTAGCTATTCTTAGTGTTTCTTCTTCTCCTAACTTTGAATACAATATGCTTAACAAATAACGTGCTGGGTATATTGTTGATCTATCGCCTCCTGGTAGTACATGATACTCTAGATGTCCTACTCTCTTGTAACTGTTATAAGTTGCAATCATGACTTCACCACCCCATATCGCACCATCATCACCATATCCTACTCCGTCTATTGCTATCCCGACAACTTCTGTATCGAGTGGTAAGTCTAGTTCCGCCATCACTGATGCTATATGTGCGTGGTGATGTTGGATTTTCAGTATTTTTAGGTTGTATTTTCTCGCATATTCTTCTGCTAGTTTAGTAGTAGGATATTCTGGGTGTTTATCCGCTACTATTACTGATTCTTCTATTCTTACATTATATGCTCTCAGCAAATATTGAATGGCTCTTTCCAAGAACTCTAATGTCTCAATGTTTTCGCAGTCTCCTACATACTGTGTCGGTATAACATACTCCTCTATTCCTATTGCGCCAGTATTTTGAAGCATCGCGCCAAAAGCTATTATAGGTCTTATTGAACGTATACTAGTCTTAATCCATAAGGGGGCATAGCCACGACTACGTCTAAGAAACACTGGCTTACCATTAGAGAAACGAATAACACTATCGTCTACTCTATTTACTATACGTCTATTATGTAATAGATAATAATCTACAAACTCGCGTAGTTTTGTTAAAGCACACTCATTTGTTGTACACATAGGTTCTCCGGGAGGATTACCACTTGTCATGATTAGGAAGCGATCCCGCGTCTCCATGAGGAGCAAGTAGTGTAGAGGAGAATAAGCTTTCATTAACCCCACATGTCTTAGACCTGGAGCGACGTAGTCTGATATTTTTGAGCCCTCCCTTTTTGGTACTAGTATTATGGGCGCCCATATAGAGTCTAAGAGTTCTAATGCTAATCCGTCTAATTCTGCTATTTCCCCTGCTACACGTTTATCTAGTACCATTAACGCGAAAGGTTTTTGAGGTCTACGTTTTCTCTTCCTTAGCTCCAATACTACGTCGTCTGATGATGCTAGAGCAGCTATGTGGAATCCTCCGATACCCTTTACAGCTATAATGTATCCCTCATCTACTAGTTTAGCCGCCTCCCTTATGGGATCATCAGTATTTATTCTATTACCATTTCTATCAGTTAGCCATACACGTGGACCACAATTGGGACATGAAATTCCTTGCGCGTGATGCCTCCTAATATTCCATGGATCATTGTATTCCCTTAAACAGTCTTCGCAAAGCGGGAAATCACGCATGCTAGTATTTTCTCTATCATATGGTGGTTTTTCAAGCATACTGAAACGTGGGCCACACCAAGCACAGGAGTTAAAAGGATACCTATATCTTCTATCATTAGGATCCAATATCTCTTTTAGACAATAATTACACATAGCGAAATCTGGCGGTATTTGAGAGAGCATGATCTTTTTAGTAGAACTCCTTAGTATCTTGAAACCACTATAGCCTTTTGGTTCTTCGTATGAAAAGACTATTTTCTCCATGATTGCTGGTGGCGGCTTCTCCTTGTAAAGTAGCTTTTTGAATTCTTCTAGTTGCTTATTGGTTCCTTCTATGTATATCTCTACTTCACTACCACCGAGATTTAAACAGTAACCGCTTACCCCTGTTTTTAGTGCTATTCTATGTATAAACGGGCGGAATCCCACTCCTTGTACAAGACCTGCTATTCTTATTCTTAGAGCCTTTATAGCCAATGTTTTTATGCTCCCCTTACACCCTAATATTATCAGCGTTAAAGTAATTTACGTTTATTAACATGTCTTTATACTAGCCCATAGTGTTTAGGAGGATTAACCTTGTGCTTAGGTGTTCCAGGAATAGTAGTTGAAGTGAAAAAGGATGAAAAAGAAGCAATAGTAGATTTCGGAGGCATAAGAAAAGAAGTTGACGCATTCCTCGTTGACGATCTAAAACCAGGTGATTACGTAATAGTTCATGCTGGTGCAATAATAGCTAAGATAAGCGAACAAGAATACAAGGAGATAAAAGAGGCTTTTGACGAACTACTTAAGGCTCTAGAAGAAATAGGCTAATCTATAAAATCGGGGTATTAAGCATGAATACAGAAAAGATAACCTTAGCACACGGTGCTGGGGGTTACGAGACTTCAGACATCATTAAAGAGTTGATACTCAAGACCTTTAGTAGAAAGAAAGTAGAAGGTGCTATAGGATTAACAGAACTCGACGACGCTGCTACGATACCGATAAATGATAACGAGAGCATAGCCATTACAGTGGACTCCTATACTGTTAAGCCATTATTCTTTCCGGGGGGAGATATAGGCAAACTTGCAGCAACGGGTACTATAAATGACT
>CAZWTS010000119.1:0-2966 GCA_964637085.1 uncultured Desulfurococcales archaeon
AATATAAATATAAATACTGGCCCATAAATATAAGGCCATGGATATGCCCAATTCTCAGAAACATACTTCGATCCATCAGCATGTTTATAAAAGCAAAAACCATGTCGTAGAAAAGTATCTGCAAAACCAGCAAACTGCGGGATATCACTTCCAGAAGTAAAGGGAACAAATACTATTCTTAAAACAAGAGAAATAACCAATAGAAAAACCAGCCCTTTACCAATATAATTATTTCTCAAAGCAAACTAACACCAGTATATCCAAATTATTCAATATATCCTCAATCACATAGAAGTATTAAACAATATCTACTAGCCCCTAATGAATTAAGAAACTCGATATGGAAGCAGTAGAAAAGTGCCGCCGCCGGGATTTGAACCCGGGTCACGGGCTTTCTTTGTCCCTCCTGTTCTTTGGGAGGGGGCTCGAAAGGCCCGCATACTTGGCCGGGCTATACTACGGCGGCTTTTTAATTTTGGGGTATAACTCCTTCTCCGGTATATTCTTCATAGATTGTGAGGGCTTTATATTTCTTCTCTCTAAACCTATATATAGATTTAACCATGATTTAATTAATCTATATTCTGGTAAAATATTAGATGGATATTTGATAAAAAACACTAAGGTGATCACTATGAGGATATGGGAAATTGCGAGAAAACCGAGATTAGTTGTCAGAGACTTGTCATTACCATTAACTGTTGTTAGAGCTCGGGCTAGGAAAGCTGAAGAAACCATTGTACCTGTATTAAGAGACTATTTGGAGGAAAGAGTATTAGGTTATCTTACGCCAATCGAGTTAATCATGCCAACAAGTCATCATACTATGATTAGAGTTAGAGATGCTTTACGAGAACACCCTATCATAGAACAAGATATGACACTAGGTGAAGTCTTTGAAAAACTAAGAGAATTTAAAACCATTGGAGCTCCTGTTGTTAATAACTTAGATGAAATGAAACTCCATGGTGTTGTAACCTATAACGATATTCTCAACTATTTGATCAAAGCAGGTTATAGGCCAATAGCTGAGAGTATAGCCGAAATAATGACTATAAAGGATCTAGATAACTACATCGTCACAGCTAAAGATAGAGTGAACAAAGTTTGGAGCAGAATAGTCTATAAAGGGCAACCCGGTGTCATTGTTGTTAGAAGCGAAGAGGAACCCATACCACAAGGTATAGTAACTTATCACGAATTTATGAAGAGAGGCAGATGGTTATTCCATAGAGAAAGCGAACAACACATTACTACACCAGCAAAGGTTCAAAGAATAATGCTTAGAGGAGTTCTTGTTGCAACTAAAGACATGCCAGTAGAGGCAGTGGCTGAAGTAATGGCTAAACACGACATTCCATTAGTGCCTGTAATTGATGAAAAAGGACATGTAATAGGCGTAATAACTTACGAAGACATAATTAGAGCGTATCTAGAAGGAGCAAAGCCTGGAAGAGTACCAGTACCAGTTAAAGTACCTATACCTATTCCTGTTAAAGCTGAAGAAAGAATATCATACGTTTCTCGCGAAAGAGCGCTTTCACAAGTATTAGTTGAAAAAGTAATTACAGTTGAACGAGCAGGTATTGTTGCCGAAGACATAATGGTAGACGAATTACCTGCAATAACTATTAATGATACTGTTGAACATGCCAGAAAAGAAATGCTGAGAAGAAGAACTGATTATCTAGTAGTTCTCGACGAAGAAGAAAACATAATAGGTGTTGTTAGTAAGTGGAACATGCTATATGCGCTAGGACTTAAGGGTCCTCTATGGAGGAGAAGAACGAAAGATAGATACTTTATTGATTATATTATGACGAAAAACGTGCCAAGAATAAAGGCTAATACACCACTAGAAGACATAGCATTGTATATGGTTAACTCAGAATCTGAAGTAGTATTTGTAGTGGATGAGAATGGTGAGATCATAGGATTCGTTACTAAGGATAAAGTAGTTGAGGCAGCCAAAGAGGTGCTAAGAGATCTATTGGTAGAAAACGTTATACTACCCGGTAAGACTGCCAGCGTTCATCCTTTCCATAGCTTATATCATACAGTAAATAAGATGAAAGCCCTATATCTCGATGCATTAACAGTCTATGATGGCTCAAACGTATTAGGCGTCGTATCAGCTAATAGACTACCCTTTGTAGCATTTGAAGATGCAGTAACAGGTATTAAGAGCAGAAGACTCATATGGGTTAGAAAACTTGTACGAGGAGCCGCAAGGAAAGGAAGATATGTGAAAATAACGCCACTTGTTGCAATGGATGTAATGGTACCGTATCGTAAATACATTCACCCAGATACTATTCTATCAAGAGCAATCGATCTAATGAAAGAGGCTAATCTTAATGGAATACCAGTACTAAGTGAAGACAGACAAATAGTGAGCATAGTAAGTAAGAACGATATACTAAGAGAACTAGCACGCAGAGCTAAGAAGCTAGTAGAGGTTAAAAAGAAAGCTGAAGAAGCTGAAGAGAGAAAAGAGAAAGTTGAAGCCTAATTAACAAAACATTTTTATCACACATATTTTTATAGAAAAAACCAAAAACCCCCAAGTTAATTATAATAGATATTGACAAGGAAAAGCGGCGGTCGTCTAGCCTGGACTAGGACGCCGGCCTGCCATGCGGGTTCGTTGTTGTTTGCGCAGAACGCCGGAGATCCCGGGTTCAAATCCCGGCCGCCGCACCATTAATCTGCTTTTTCTCCCTTGTATACACCACTGTATGTCTTCTGTGTTTCTCCAGTCATTTTGAAATATACAAGCTGAGCTATCTGTACCCCCTTCGATAAGATCACTCCATGGGGGTTGAACACTATCATTAAACCTATTCCCTGCCCTTCATAACCCGGATCCCATACAGCCGAGTGTATGGTTACGCCCATTCTAAGAAGTGACGATCTAGGAATAGCTAACCCTATATACCCGTTCGGAATCCTGATGTACTCATTAT
>CAZWTS010000120.1:0-2633 GCA_964637085.1 uncultured Desulfurococcales archaeon
TATAGATCTTTTAGTAGGAACAGCATCATATTATGGTGTCATGGTAAGAGGGATAGACGAGCCTCTAAGAGTAAGATATGCTGTATTTATAGGCATACCTAAACACATTATACCATTAGAAAACTCATTAAATAATCCATGGAGGATACTACAGTTTCTCGTAATACTTCGAAACATGGGTTACAATATAGTACATCAACAAAAAATAGAGAAAATGATACAAAAATTAAGTAGCTTAAAACCCTCTCAGCAACTCGTACTCAGAATAGCGTTAATGAAGAATGAATCATTACATGGGAAATTAGGCGAAATACTTAATGAACTTAAAGAGTACAAGGAGAAAGTTCTAGTCAAAGTAAAGGAGATATTAAAAGAGCGAGATAAAATAGTATCGGATTACTTTATAGTAAAACATTATAATGGAAAAATAAGAGTTCTAATACCCGATATAATGACCTACATACAAGCAAGTGGGAGAACTAGTAGGCTATATAGAGGCTCTATGACTTTCGGCGTAAGCATAATATTTTATAATGATATAGAACTATTAAACTTATTCGAGAAACGTATGAAAAAGTATTTTCCATCTTTTAAATTATATGATTTAGAAGAGACCGACTTAAATGAACTCAAGAAGAAAATTATTGAATCTAGAACAGACATGAATATCGGTAACGTTACCCCAGTTAAGACAGCATTACTTGTAGTTGAGTCACCAACTAAAGCAAAGACTATTGCTAAACTATTTGGAAAACCCGCCCGTAGGAGAATAGGGAGACTACTAGTATATGAAGTACCCGGTAAGGTACCAACGCCTCTAGGTGAACAAATGTATCTATTACAGATAACAGCAAGTTACGGCCACTTAACAGATTTAACTACGGATGTTAAGGGATACCATGGCGTATTGGTAAATGAGAACACATACATACCAATATTTAATACTATCAAAAGATGCCTAGGCTGCGGCTATCAATTCACGAGTAGTGATAATAAATGTCCTAGGTGTGGCTCTACTGCAGTAATAGACTCTATAGGGATTATAAAAGCTCTACAAAAATTGGCTCTAGAAGTGGGAGAGGTTTATATAGCAACAGATCCCGATGTTGAAGGAGAGAAAATAGCTTGGGATATCTTTAATATTCTAAAACCATATAATGACAATATTTATAGACTTGAAATATATGAAATCACACGAAGAGGACTAGATGAAGCATTTAAACATCCCAGAACCATAAATAAAAACCTAGTAAAGTCTCAATTAGTTAGAAGAATAACTGACAGATGGATCGGATTCTCCTTAAGTAAACACCTCTGGAAAGTTTTCGAAAAGAACTGGCTTGGTGCTGGTCGTGTACAAACACCTGTTCTCGGCTGGATCATAGATAGATATAAGGAATGGAATGAAAAACGTGGATTCAAAATAATAATTCAAGCAGACAAAAATATCAAAGTAAGTATCTTTCTGAGACATAGAGAGGAAGCAGAATTAATTGAGAAGGAATTGAGAAAAGGACTTAAAGTAATAAGTAAGAACATAATAGAAAAAACCATAATGCCGCCGCCACCTTATACTACTGATGAACTATTAAAAGAAGCCAATAGGTATTACGGTTATTCTGCCGATAAAGTAATGAAGATAGCACAGGAACTATTCGAATCAGGTCTCATAACCTATCATAGAACCGATAGTATTAGAGTATCAAACACGGGAGTAAACATAGCGAAACAATACATAATACATGCTCTCAGAAAAGAAGAATACTTCACACCAAGAACCTGGAGCAGTGATGGAGCTCATGAAGCAATAAGGCCTACAAGACCACTAGACACTGATATGCTGATTAAGAACTTATTAAGCGGTGACTTAAGGATACCTATCCAACTAACAAAGCACCATCTAAGAATTTATGATCTAATATTCAAGAGATTCATTGCTAGCCAAATGAAGCATGTAAGGATAAGAGAAATTATACTAAGACTTGCATTAGAATCTCTTGAATTTGAAGTAAAAGTCCCGTCTAAAATACTTGAAGAAGGTTTCAATATAGTAAGACCACTAAAAATAAACAATGAGTTAGAAAATATTAGCGTAGGAGATATCATTAATGTAGTAGAAGCCTATATAATAAAGTCGTCGGAGGTATCATTATATACACATGGCGATATCATAAGCTTAATGAAAGAAAGAAAACTTGGAAGACCAAGTACCTATGCAAAAATATTATCATCTATTAGAAGACATGGTTACATAATAGAATCTAAGAGGAGAAAGTATTTGATACCCACAAAGACTGGTATTAGCGTCTACAATTATCTCACCACAAACTTCCCAGATCTAGTATCGGAGCAAACGACGAGGGCTCTAGAAGAACAAATGGAACTTGTTGAGAAAGGAATAGTAGATTACAAGGATATATTAAAGGCAACATATATGTTAATAACCACTAGTATATCGAGAATCGAAGAGGCTATTACAAGAGAGACTGAGCATGTAGCTGCTAGTAGCTAAAACACACGACGAACTCTAATCTTTATATACGATGTTCTACGAGATCTTGTGTATTCGCTACCTATTTCCGTGTCAACGAGCTCTATGCTATCACCCAGCCTGTCTCTTAGGGCATTGTAGA
>CAZWTS010000121.1:0-7987 GCA_964637085.1 uncultured Desulfurococcales archaeon
TATCCATTGATGGGACATCACTTATAGTTAAACGTCTAATAGCGTTAAGTAGTGCAAGAGGAATTTCCTCTACTAGAAAACGTATACTTTTATCATTGTATTCTAGTATTTGTATTTTCAATCTGACAACCTCTTCGTATTAGACTCTCCTACCGCGTCTTCCACCAGGTCTTCGAGTAGTATCATGTGGTATCGGTGTTACATCTTCTATTCTACCAATAATGAAACCAGCGCGCGCGAGTGCTCGTATTGCTGCTTGCGCACCAGGCCCAGGGGTCTTAGGTCCGTGTCCTCCCGGTGCCCTCACTTTTATGTGTATTGCAACAATACCTTTCTCCATTGCTTCGTGAGCAGCTCTACTGGCAGCAAGCATCGCTGCATATGGTGAGGGTTTTTCACGGTCAGCTTTTACTACCATACCGCCACTTGCTCTAGAAACGGTTTCGGCTCCTGTTAGATCAGTTATATGTATAATCGTGTTGTTTAACGAGCTATATATATGAGCTACTCCCCATTTTAGTTCACGAGCATGAAACGCCATTTTCTATCACCCTATTTGAGCTTGTTGTTCTTGAATTCTTTTGGCGTAATAGGGGCTTGTAGGTGTATAGTCTATTAAGTCTTCTTCAGCTCTCTTGACAAGATACCCTGGAGCATTAATTACTCTTCCACCAATAGCTATGTGTCTATGTACTATTAACTGTCTTGCCTCATTAATGGTTCTAGCTAACCCTTTCTTATAAACTATTGTTTGTAGTCTACGATCAAGGATGTTTTCAACTGTTAATCTTAGAACGTCATCTAATGTGGCATTTTCCGGAAGTAATCCCATCTCATATAAGCGGTGTAGAAGTTCCTTTTCTGCTTTTTCTCTTACCTCTGGTGGTAGAGCTAAGAGCGAGCGCGCACGGTGACGAATACGTTTTAATAGTGTCTTTGCCTTCCATATTTCTCTTTTGTTTCTAAGACCATATTTCCCTAGCAGTTCCATTTCTTCCATTAATCTATCCTTCTTCCAAGGATGCTTTGGTCCTTCCCAGGTTTTACGGGGTTTACGGGGATCTCCCATGGTTTACACCATTATTTTTACTTCTTCCTTCTCTTTACACCAACCGTTATACCAGTACGACCAGTAGTTGCTGTTCTCTGCCCGCGAACTTTTAGTCCGAGTGCGTGTCTTATACCTCTCCAACTCTTTATTTTCTTTTCCCGCTCAATATCTTGTCTAACAATAAAGATTAAATCAGCACCTATGAGATGCCTATTGCTACCCGTATCGTAGTCTTTTCGTCTATTCAACATCCAGCTAGGTAAGCCTATTTTTGATGGATCAGATAGAGCAGTTTCTATTTTCCTTATTTCCGCATCAGTTAGAAAACCTATTCTCTTCTCTGGATCTATTCCGAGTAAACGACACATTGCTAATGCTAAATTATATCCTACACCTTTGATCTCGGAGAGACCGTAAGCTACCTTCAACCTACCATCTATGTCCGTACCTGCTATTCTAACAATATACTTGAACTCTGGCGCAGACACGTGCAAGCACCTAATTATCAGCACTGTCTCCTAATACTAGCTGTTTAGGGAATAATAAATACTATATTTAAACCTTAATGATACACAAAAATATATGCTTCAGTAGAGAACCCTCGTTAAATAGTGATATATCATGTACCCAGTGATTAGACTACCCCATACGGATGTATGTAATATTGTACGCAGAGAGAACCGTTTTGTAGTTAGAGTATTAGTGAGAGGTAGCGAGGAAAGAGCGTATATAACAAATACTGGAAGGCTAAGAGAACTACTAATCTCGGGAAAAAAAGGTTACTGCATAAGGAGTACAGGGGTAAAGACTAACTATAGGCTAATAGCGGTTGAGGATAATAATCTAGCTGCCCTTATAGACACAAAAATTCAAGAAGATACATTTAAGATTCTAGTAAGAAACAATAAAATATCGTGGCTTAGGAACTGTGTTATAGTTAAAAGGGCTCCAAGACTAAACAAATCAGTTTTAGACTACTTGCTAGAGTGTAACGGAAAGACCATATACGTAGAAATCAAGAGTGCTGTTATGCGATATAATAGAGTTTATGCCATGTATCCTGATTGTCCGTCATTACGAGGACGTAGACATATTAGAGAACTTATTACTCATGTCGAAAACGGAGGATATGGTGTTATCGTTTTTATTGCTGCATTACCACATATTAAGTACTTTAAGCCCAATAGGAATGCTGATGCAGTAATAGCTACACTTTTACAAAACGCACATAAAGTTGGTGTGTTAATAAAAGCAATCAATATTGTCTATGACCCAGAAAGTCAACACATTCTCCTTCTAAATGACGATTTACCAGTAATTTTATAGCATTTACTAGTTAGATATACTAACCCAGAGTATATGTATACTAAAAGTTTATAATTAACCTTTCAAATAATAAGTATAGGGAGAAAACATGAAGCGTTTCGGGGAACTTATCTATACACCAGAAACAGCATCGGGGGAAGCTATTAGTAAAGTTGAATCACACACACCGAAAATTGAAGCACCAGATACCGTGAAAAGAGATGAACCGTTCACTATAAAAGTCAGTGTAGGGCCACATCCAAATACCATAGAACACTCAATAAGGAAAATAGAAGTATATCTCTATGAGGAAGGAAGAAAGTTTAATCCTATACTAGTAGCATCAATTAATTTAACACCAGTATATAGTGAACCAGTTGTAGAATTAACATTGAAGATTAAGAATAATAGCGTCATATATGTGCTCGGATACTGCAACTTACATGGAATATGGGAAAGTAGAAAAGAAATTAAGGTAGTAGAGTAATTCAATACCACAATATAGCTTTTCTAATCAAAGGGTGTTTTTATTATGAATAAATTCCGTATACTAAGAGAGGAGTTAAAAGAGGTGGCAGAAAGAGCGCTTGAGGACTATAATAGGATAAGAGCTCCTGAGGCCGTAGCTAAACTTGTGAAAATAAAAGATAATTTACTCTACATAGAGTTTAGTGGAAGCTACTGTGAGACTTGTGGCCTATACGATTGGATTGAGGATTTTAAATACGTTCTAGAAGACATCGGTGTAAAAGCAGAAATAATCAATGTCATAGAACCAGAAGATCCTAGTGATGATAGAAGGATCGGAGTATTTAGAGTAGAAGATATAAATACTGTTGCAAAGAAGTTGCAGAATAATCTGAGCATGGCCAGTGAGAGTACCTAATAATGGTGAAAGAAATGTTATTGGATGAAAAAGATTTAAAGATTATAGAAATACTACGCAACAACGCTAGAACATCATATACTGATATTGCAAGACAACTCGGTATTAGTGACGTTGCTGTCCTAAAACGTATTCGTAAACTCGAACAATTAGGTGTAATTAGAAAGTACACAATAGTAGTGGATCCTAAGAAACTAGGATATACAGCGATATCAATAACTGGAATTGATGTAGCGCCAGAGCAATTGTTTAGTGTACTAGATGAATTAAAGAGTAAAGAATATGTTAAGTTCCTTGCACTCACCTCAGGAGACCATGGTATTATGGCTACAATTTGGGCTAGAGATAGCAGAGAGCTAGCAAAAATACATGAGGAGATCTCAAAGATGGCGGGTGTGAAAAGGGTCTGTCCAGCTGTCATACTTGATGTACTAAAAGAGTAATTTTACTCTTATTCGACCTCTATTCCCAAAAACCATGATGCTAGTTTTCCTATAAGGAATGTTAATGTGGCTGATCCAAGCCCAGCTAGGACCAGTTCTAATATCTTCTTCCTTATGCTTATTTCTGCTGCTACTGCGATAACGAATCCCATTACCGCTAACATCGATGCAGCTATTCCAAATGATAGAGGCAACGAGATGTTTATTTGTAGCCTTAAATAGTACGGAACTAATGGGACTATAGCTCCTACAATATAGAAGAGCCCGGTATATAAACCAGCTTTTCCAGGGCTCTCTAGCTTTTCTTCTCTTAGACCGTATTCCTCTTCTGCAACTATTTTACTTAGGAGATCTTTATTAGATAATGCTTCATCGGCTATTTTCCTCGAAACTTCATCGGAAAATCCTTTTCTCCTCATATATTCAACTACTCTAGAATACAAGGCGTGTGAAACATAAGTAACTGTTAACCTTATTCTCGATAAAATACCGAGTCTGACTTGCTTCTGAGCCCTTACACTAGTAAAAGCACCTATACCCATTGATAATGCCCCAGCGATCCCCACAATGGTGCCCCCAAGAGCAACATTTAATGGGTCCCCATATGCTCCAGCAAGACCCGCAGCAACTGATAAGACTTCTACTAATCCATCACTCATACCTAGCACAGCGTCTCTTATGTGGTCCATAATATCCTTAAATGTCTCCTCCTCTTCAGCTAGTTCTTGTTCATGTAGAAGTTCA
Source organism: uncultured Desulfurococcales archaeon (assembly GCA_964637085.1). Taxonomy (GTDB): domain Archaea; phylum Thermoproteota; class Thermoprotei_A; order Sulfolobales; family WANQ01; genus JALWGO01. The sequence goes on from CAZWTS010000121.1 coordinate 4,430, forward strand.
TCTTGAAGAATTTCTCTTAACCTGGCTTTCTCCTCCTCGGATAGTTCACTACTTTCCAACATTAACGCATATATTTTTGCCGCCTCACGTTCTCCTATTTCCATCAACTTCAATGATAACGCTACTCCTATTATTCTATAGAAGAACATTCTAAGAGCAACTGAGAGCTTGCTTATACTTACATCACTAACATCTATTCCTCTTTTCTTGAGAAAGGATAGCCAGAATTCTGCATGTTTCGCTTCCATTTGGGCCATTTTCCTAAACTTCTCTTTAACTCGTTCATCCTTAAATAATCGTTCTAGTCTACTATATATTGCTGCAGCATATAGCTCGTCTAATAATGATTTCTTAGCGTATTCTATGATCTTGTGCCTAGTATCTCTCTCCAATTAATGACCCCAAAGCGATTAAATAGTATTGGAGAGTTCTTGAACTACTTTTTCTATTTTCTCCATAACATTCTCGTTTAATGATCCTTTGAATTCTATCACTTCTAATATCTTAAAGTTCGTATTTGATAGATAATCCCTAATTAATTTACCCGCTACACCGCCCCATCCGTAAGATGATACTATGATGACTGGTTTAGACGCGTTTGCCTTTCTAACTATCTGGTTAATAATATACTCCATATAGGGAAATATACTGCCTTCGTAAGTCGCCGCACCCAATACTATTGCAACTGAATCTATAACATCACTTAATATATCGCTAATCTCGCTTCTATGCTTATCTGTCACTTTATAAATTTTTAAGTTAAACCCCCTCTTTTTTAACAACTCCACTACTACTAGAATCGCTTTTTCAACAAACCCGTACATAGAGCTATAGATTATTGTTATCTTCTTATCTATACTTTCACCACGGCTCCACTTTATGTAGTAATCCACTATTTTATGAATATCCTTCCAAAGTGCCCCGTGAAGCGGTGCTATTAATTCTATATCAAGGCCGAGTTTTAGTATTTTATTAATATTCTTCTCTACATGGCGCCTATAGTAACCTATAACATTAACAAAATACTTGCGCATAAACTCTATATAACTTGACGAAAGCCTCTCGCCAAATATAGACTCTGGTATAGAGAACCCCCCAAAAGCATCACCGCTAAATAGTGTTTTTGTATTGTACAGATAACTCATAATAGTTTCGGGCCAGTGAAGCCAGGATACATGTATGAATTTTAATCTAGCGTTTCCTATTTCTACTTCTTCTAAATCCCTAACTGGTTTAAATGTAAAATTCCTTATATTATAAAATGATTCTAGCATGCTTTTAACAAGTGGATGCCCTAGTATTTTTACACGGGGATTCAATTCCACTAATGCTTTTAAAGCTCCACTATGATCGGGTTCCATGTGATGCACTACAATATGATCTATGCTCCTAGGATCGGCAATATCTCTTAATGTTTCAATAAATAAATCACTATATCCTACCTTCCACGTATCAAAGAGAATATAATTATTGGAACCTAGATATAAATATGCATTATAAGTTATACCTTCCGGGATATACCATAATGCTTCAAAGTATTTTACGTCTCTATCATCGAGTCTTAAAAGATATAAATTCTTAGCTATCTCTCTCGTAAGGGTTTTAACCATAATTATTCTCCCAGCTAGATATATCTTAACAACGGCTTATAAGAACAACCTAAACTATTGTTCATTTATACAACTAAGGATATGATTATGGAAAAATTTATTGTAGTTGAGAAATTTTCTGGGATCTCTTTTGGTTATTTTGTTGGTTTTGCTGCACGCTCTAGGAACTTTCTTACTTGTTCTATGTCTTCTTTTGGTACTACTTCTTCGAAACAGAACCACCAGTCATGGCATTTATATTTCTTCAATCGTTCTTCAGCCTCCTTTATAGTTGCAGCAGGAGGCACTATTACTGCCTCACCTATTATTTCGTTGTTTGGCCAGTTTGCTGGTATTGCTCTACCGTATTTATCACTTAGCTGTAGAGCTTTTACAACTCTTAAGATTTCATCTATTAGTCTTCCAACATTTAATGGATAGTAGAGAATTGTTCTTATAGTACCTTTATCGTCTACGATAAAGACCGCCCTAACAGTATGTGTAGCTGATTCAGCGTGAAGCATTCCTAGCTTCTTTGCAACATTACCTTGAGGATCACCTATTATTGGGAACGGTATTTCAACGCCTAATTTCTCTTTAATCCATTCAATCCACTTTATATGGCTAAAAGTACTATCAACACTCAATCCTATTAGTTCGGTGTTAAGTTTCCTGAAATCTTCGTATCTCTTTGCAAAGGCTACGAATTCAGTTGTACACACTGGTGTAAAATCTGCTGGATGACTAAACAATACAAACCATTTACCTTTATAGTCATCAGGTAGCTTCTTAGGACCATGTGTTGTCATTACAGTCATTTCAGGGAATTTTTCTCCTATAAGAGGTATTTGACCTGGCATTTTTAAAACCTCGTATTCAAATCTTCGGATAATATATATTAGAAGCTAGTATTAAAAACTTTTCTTTCAAGATTACCTAGCTAAATAAACAATATTTTCTAAGTAAAAAGTTAGCTTTTCTAAACAAGAATAAAACAATATATAGTAGAACTATGGAGATAAAAGAATAATCATATATAAAATCAAAAAACATACCACACTAATTAGGATTCAATCACTATACTAAGCTAAGAATGCAGAGAAGAATAAGATAATTATGGCGCCGGGGGCGGGATTCGAACCCGCGCGCCCCGCTCGGGGCACTGGCTCTCAAGGCCAGCCCCTTGGTCCGCTCGGGCACCCCGGCCTACATTTGATTCTGCCAGTAAAGCGTTATATTGGTTTTGTTAAATCATATTTATACTGTTTTATACTTTTTCCGATATCTTATCTTCAAGTACTTCCACGTCTATTCCAGGTTTTTTCTAGTATTTTGTATTGTACCATACCTATGTAATTTGCCGTCGAAATCCTATTCTAAAGCAAAACTTTTAATCGTCTTATCGTCAATATAGAGGTTGAGGGATTATGACATGATATTATATTTCTTTGTCTTAATAATATCTATCATAGTAGGAGCTGTCTATTATTATAGTAATAGGAAAGATCTAAATATGAATGATATTATCATTTCATCAATATTATGCTATATTACCTCTCTTGTATTATTATTTTTTGTATTAGATATAATAAACTACGTACATCGTTATTCAATACCTTTATACTATCAAGAAGGAATAGTAGTGTTTTTACCAATAATACTAGGTATTAATATACCATTATTCATAACAGCTATACGTAACGTTCTAGCGAAACAAAAATAATAATATACTTTTAATTATTTTAGAGCTTAGTCCAAGAATAAGATTGTATTTTATTATCTTTACCAGAAAAGCCATTACGCTAGAGGCGGGATTTAACCCTCCCAAAACACATTGCTCACCGACTCTCAGGGCTAGCTCCTTGGTCCACTCGGGTACTCTGGCACTTAGTTTTTTGTTACGCCTGTGGGGTTTAATGTTTAGTACTTCTTAGTACCTTATAGCCCGATTTACGTGTTACTATTTCAG
>CAZWTS010000122.1:0-5956 GCA_964637085.1 uncultured Desulfurococcales archaeon
AGCACCACTCTCAGTAGCAGCAGCCTTAGCCAACAAAGTCTTACCAGTACCAGGAGGACCAAAGAGAAGAACGCCTTTCGGAGGACGAATGCCTACTCTTCTGAAAGCATCTGGGTGTTTTAGTGGCCATTCAACAGCTTCCCTCAACTGCTGCTTAACATCATCCAAACCACCAATATCACCCCAACGAACCTCAGGAACCTCAACATAAATCTCACGCATTAGGCTTGGCTGTATGAACTTCATTGCCTCTAAGAAGTCTTTCATTGTTACTTTAAGTTCCCTGAGTTTTTCGGGGGGTATTTGCTTGGTTACGTCAATTTTGCCCTCCTTTATGAACCTCCTTAGAGCAGCCATTGCCGCTTCCTTTGCGAGCGCTGCTATATCGGCACCAGTATATCCGTGAGTCATTTCCGCTAGTTTATCTAAGTCTACGTCTTCAGCTAAGGGCATATTACGAGTATGGACAAGTAGTATTTCTTTTCTAGCTCTCTTATCGGGGGGTGGTATTTCTATTTCTCTATCAAATCTGCCTGGACGTCGAAGTGCGGGGTCAACAGCCTCAGGTCTATTAGTTGCTCCTATTACTATCACTTTTCCTCTCTCTTTTAATCCGTCCATTAGTGTTAGTAACTGAGCTACTACTCTTTTCTCTACCTCACCAGTTACTTCTTCTCTACGTGGAGCTACAGCATCTATTTCGTCTATGAATATTATAGCTGGCGCGTTCTCCTCTGCTTCTTTGAATATTTCTCTTAGTCTAGCTTCACTTTCGCCATAAAACTTACTCATAATCTCCGGACCATTAATCGCTATAAAGTAAGCTCCTATCTCATTGGCCAATGCCTTGGCTAGCAATGTCTTACCAGTACCGGGGGGACCATAGAGTAGTATTCCTTTAGGTGGCTCTATTCCTAAATGTTTGAAGAGCTCTGGATGCTTTAATGGTAATTCTACTATTTCTCTAATTTTTTCCTTAGCTTCCTCGAGGTCTCCTATGTCTTCCCAAGTCACTTTTGGTACTGCTCTCGCGCGTTCAAGTCTCTCAGGTGCTATCGGTTGTTTCTTAACAACTATTTCTGTATTAGTTGTAACGTATACTGCTTGTGTAGGCTGCGTCGATATAACCACCAGCTTTATAGCCGTATTGAATAACGGAATTACAAGTATCTCTCCACGTGATACCGGCTTTCTAAGTAGTAGTCTCCTTACATACTCTACGAAATCTTCGCCAAACATTATTGGCTCAGTGGGTGCTAGGACAACCTTTTCAGCTGGTCTTACCTCGGCTTTACGTATTGTAACGTATTCGCCTACACTTACACCAAGGGCTTCTCTTATATAACCATCTATTCTTATTAATCCTTTACCGTCCTCGGGACGTAGAGGGATTACTTGTGCTACTACTTTACCCTTGGGACCCTCTATCTCTATGAAATCTCCTGTCTCTATCCCCAGTATACTCATAACATCTCTTGGTATCCTAGCTATTTTCCTACCAACATCTCTCGAAAGAGCTTCTGCTACACGGAGTCTTATTTCTCTCGACATGATACCTCACGCTCTACTATACTTCTACTAAACTGGTTAAAAACCATTGATTAAATAACTCGAATACTATATTAATAATTACTCCATTACCCAATAATATATATTCCAGAATATATATATTAAAAAAGGGTGGAATACATGGTTGAACGAGTAAAAACTGGTATACCTGGAATGGATGAGATACTATATGGAGGTATACCTAAGAGAAACATAGTATTGCTTGCTGGAGGTCCTGGTACTGGAAAAACTATCTTCGGCCAACAATATCTATGGAATGGATTAAAAATGGGCGAACCAGGAATCTATGTCGCCCTTGAGGAACACCCAGTGCAAGTACGTATAAACATGAGACAATTTGGCTGGGATGTTAGGAAGTATGAACAAGAGGGATTATTTGCTATAGTTGATGCTTTTACTGGTGGAATAGGTGAAGCAGCAAAAAGAGAGAAATACGTTGTAAGAGACCCAACAGATGTAGGGTTATTCATAGATACATTGAAAGAAGCAATAAGAGATACCGGGGCTGTAAGGGGCGTAATAGACTCCGTCTCAACACTATACCTAACTAAACCAGCTGTTGCTAGAAGTATAGTAATGATGCTAAAAAGAGTTCTCAGCGGAATGGGTGTAACAACAATACTCGTAAGCCAAGTCTCTGTAACGGAGAGAGGCTTCGGTGGCCCTGGAGTAGAACACGCTGCAGATGGAATCATAAGGCTAGACTTAGACGAAATAGGGGGCGAATTAAAGAGGAGCCTAATAGTATGGAAGATGAGAGGAACCAAACATTCAATGCGGAGACACCCCTTCGAGATAACTGATAAAGGTATAATAGTATATCATAATAAAGTATTAAAGATAACGAGATCTGGTGTATCAGAGATAACATTAGGTGAGGAGTAAATATTTACAATAATAAGTTGAAAAGTGCTATATTTTTCTAAGTGGGTTATCGTTAAATTTTACTAGAGAATATAACCTTTAAATCCCGACTTCTTCACCTATTATTATGTAGCAATAAAGATTAGGGATGGGTGCATTAATGGGTAACCGTATAGAATCTCACGGCATATATAAGTATGCGTGTCCCAATTGTGGGGGCGAGATAACCGATTTAAGGTTATTTTACGGTTTACCTTGCACTAAATGCTTACCAAACATAGAATTGAAACGGTATGATGTACTAGAACTGGGCCGAATCTTACAGAAACACGGCGTACTAAAAGAATACAAATGGTTCTATGAGATAGAACGAAAATTAAGACGAGTTGAGGAATTCTTCAACAAGGCTACTGGAAGTAGATTCTGGAGTGCACAGCGCACATGGACACGACGAGTTCTACGTGGGAAAAGCTTTGCGATAGTCGCACCTACGGGTGTAGGGAAAACCATGTTTGGACTAACAATGTCGCTTTTTCTAGCAAAGACCGAAAACGCTAAGTCCTATATTATTGTGCCGACAACCCCATTAGTAATGCAAGCTGAGAAGAAGCTAAGTGATCTAATTGATAAAACAAAAGCTAATGTGAAGATACTAGCTATACATTCTAGACTCCCCAGGAAGGAGAGAACTGAAAGGTTAAGTAGACTACAAGCGGGAGATTTCCACATACTTATCACAACAGCACGATTTCTACAACAAAACTTCAATAAACTTGCCGGAATTAAGTTTAGATTTATTTTCGTTGATGACGTAGATGCTGTTTTAAAGAGTAGCAAGAGTATAGATCTACTATTAATGCTCATGGGGTTTGATGAACAAGACCTAGAAATAGGCTTCGAGTTAATAAAACTTAGAAGAGAACTCGCACTGTATTTATCACGTAACGATAAAGATCAGGTTGAGAAAACTAGTAGGAGAATAAGCGAATTAGAGAGAAAGATTTCACAAAAAAGGAGAAAACTGAAATCAGTGCTAATAGTTTCGACGGCAACTGGTAGACCCAGAGGTACACGTGTTAAATTATTCAGAGAGCTATTAGGATTCGAAGTAGGCTCGCGTTCCGAGTTTCTAAGAAACATAACTGATTCGTACATAAAACCATCGAAAGATATTGATGAGACAGTCTCAGAGATTGTGAATAAACTTGGAACTGGAGGCTTGGTCTTTGTACCCATAGATAAAGGAATAGAATACGCTGAGAAATTAGCTGAATACATTTCAGAGCATACTAAATTCAAGGCTGGCGCATTCCATTCCAAGGCTATTAAGAATTTAGACCAGTTCATACAAGGAGAAATAGATGTACTAGTAGGAGTAGCAACTTATTATGGAGTAATGGTTAGAGGATTGGACCTACCAGACCGTGTGAGATATGCCGTATTTGCTGGCGTTCCAAGACTTAAATTTAGCACTCAGCTCGAGGATCCTCACCCAGTAAATATTTTCAGAGCACTTACACTATTAAGAGAAGCTGTGGAAGAAGAAGAGAAACAAAAAGTTGAAGTAATGATAGCAAGACTACGTAGACATTTACAAAGGCTCTCAACTGCTGCGTTAGCTAAATTAGCTGAAATACTACGAAGCGAACAGGAACCACAATCAAGAATAGACCGGGACTTCTATGAAGCCTTAAACTACGTTAGAGAAATGTTGAAGAGAGAAGATGTACGTAGAAGGTTGAGAGAAAATCCTGAGCTATCAATAATAGAAGAGGAGGGTAAAACCTACATCCTCGTACCCGACGTAATGACCTACATTCAGGCAAGTGGTAGAACAAGTAGAATGTATGCTGGTGGATTAACTTATGGTTTATCAGTAGTTATAATAGATGATGAAAGATTATTTAGGGGACTTGTCAAAAGGATAAAATGGATTATTGAAGATATAGAATGGAAGGACTTTAATGAACTAAACCTAAACGATATATTAAAGAAAATAGATGAGGATCGAGAAAAAGTAAAGAAGATTCTAAGTGGCATGATAAGAGCTGAAATTAGAGATCTGGTAAGAACAGCTTTAATGGTCGTTGAGTCGCCAAACAAGGCTAGAACCATTGCTAACTTCTTCGGCAAACCTAATGTTAGGACTATAAATGATGTATTGAAAGTATATGAAGTCACTACTGGTAACTTGATTTTAATGATAACTGCAAGCGGTGGCCATATATATGATTTAGTAAAGGATCCTATAGGATTTCACGGCATATTAATTGAGGAGGAGAGGAAGAAAACACCTAGATTTACCCCAGTATATACATCTATTAAGAGATGCCTTGTCTGTGGATACCAGTTTACAGATGAAACAAAAACGTGTCCACGTTGTGGTAGTACTTTAATTAAGGACTCAAAAGAGGTGGTAAGAGCTTTAAGAGAATTATCGAGTGAAGTAGATATGGTTCTCATAGGTACTGATCCCGACACCGAAGGTGAAAAGATAGGATGGGATACAGCCGTACTATTATCTCCTTATACACGTAACATAAGGAGAATAGAATTTCATGAAGTAACGCGTAAAGCTATAACAAAAGCACTCGAATCTATAAGAGAGTTTGATATGAAGCTAGTAGAAGCACAAATCGTTAGAAGAGTAGAAGATAGATGGATAGGGTTTACTCTGTCGCCTCTTCTATGGTACGAGTTCTGGCCAGCTTATTGTAAAATATATGTAAGTGAATCAAAGAAGAAGAAAAGAAAATACGAGTGTAAACCCGGTGAGAATAGAAATCTAAGCGCTGGTAGAGTGCAATCACCAGTTCTCGGCTGGATTATTGAAAGATTCATAGAGCATAAGAAGAGTCAGAAGTACTTCTATCGATTCATAACACCTAGAGTTGATATAGAATTTTCAGAAGACGAGCTTAAGGGAGCGCTACCTAGTCTTGAGAGAGAAGAATTACTTAAACAAGTAATAGAGGTCAAGAAAGTAAGCGAGCGAATAGAGGAGATAAAACCTTTACCACCATTCACAACTGATACTTTATTAGCGGAAGCTTCAACTAAATTCAAGCTAAGTACAACAGAGATTATGAATATAGCACAAGACCTTTTTGAACTAGGATTCATAACGTATCATCGAACCGATAGCACTAGAGTCTCCGATGCTGGAATCAATGTAGCGAGAGAATACCTTAAGGAAAAATATGGTGATAAATACAAGGAATTATTTGTTCCTAGAACATGGGGCACTGGAGGAGCCCATGAAGCAATAAGGCCTACACGACCCATAGATGCCGAACGTTTACGCGAACTAATTGCCGAGGGAATAATACAGCCTGTGAGAATACTAACAAGGTACCATTACCTTATCTATGACTTAATATTTAGGAGGTTTATTGCAAGCCAAATGAAGCCCGCAAAAGTGAAACGAGAAATATATAATGTAAAAATAGGTAATGCTATAAAACAATTAGATCATCCAACAGAACTTATAGAACCAGGCTTTATGGATGTCTATAAGCCTTTT
>CAZWTS010000123.1:0-3917 GCA_964637085.1 uncultured Desulfurococcales archaeon
GCTATGGTTTCGAGGATTGTTAGAAACCCGAAGTGGGAGGAAGCAGCGAAGAGGTATTTATTGGCGAGGATCTATAATCAGGTCTTCGGTAAGGGTAAGTGGCGTGGTTTTGATCCAAGAGATCTAAGACTGACCTATAACGCGTTAAAATTGCTTGAGATAAGGTATTTGCTCAAGGATCCGGAGACCCAGCGTATAATTGAGACTCCTCAGATGATGTTCCGTAGGGTTGCTAGGCATCTCGCAAGAGTGGAGAAGCTTTACGGTAAGAGTGGAGAAGAGGTTAAGAAGATAGAGGATGAATTCTACCGTATACTAAGTGATCTACGCTTCATACCGAATACCCCTACGCTCATGAACGCTGAAACCCGCCTCGGCATCCTCTCGGCCTGCTTCGTCATACCGGTAAGAGATGCTCTATCAACACCTGACGGCGAGGGAATAATGGATGCCGTTAGGGCTATGGCGCTAATACAGCAACAGGGAGGGGGTACGGGGTTTGATTTCAGCGAGCTGAGACCAGAGGGCGATGTAGTTGCCAGTACTAGTGGTGTCGCCAGCGGACCCCTCTCGTTTATGAGGCTCTTCGACACGGTAACCGATGTTATAAAGCAGGGTGGGAAGCGCCGTGGAGCAAACATGGGTGTAATGCACGTATGGCACCCCGATATAGAGAAGTTCATTAAGGCTAAAACAGGTGAAGCTAAAGAAAAAGTCCTCCAGAACTTCAATATCAGCGTCGGAGTATACGATGAGTTCATGAAAGCCGTCCTAGAAGGCGGTGAATGGAGACTCGTCAACCCCAGGAAAACCTTCCTCAAACCCGGCGAACACTTCGATTCAAGATACTACGCCATAGTTAGAGCAAGACACAGCCTAACAGAAGAATGGGTACAGGACTACATAATAAGCGAGCTAGAAGAAAAAGACAGCATCGCCCTCGACGAAACACCACTAATAACACTCGACGAAGCCTACGCCATAGCCGAAAACGAGGGAGCAATAACAAAGAAGATCAACGCAAGACAACTATTCTACGAAATAGTTAAAGGAGCATGGGAGGGCGGAGACCCCGGAATGCTGTTCATGGACGAAATAAACCGCAGACACCCAGTATGGTACCTAGGCAAAATAACCGCAACCAATCCCTGCGGAGAGGAGCCTTTGCTTCCTTGGGAGAACTGTAATCTTGGTAGTATTAATTTGGAGAAGTATGTGGTTGTAGAGGGTGGTAGGGTTAGGATTGACTGGGAGGGTTTGGCGAGGGATGTTAGGGTTGCCGTAAGGTTCCTCGACAATGTTATTGATGCTAATAAGCACCCGTTGAAGCAGATCGAGGAAGCTAATAAGTTGTCTAGGAAGATAGGGCTCGGTGTTATGGGTTGGGCGCACATGTTGATAAAGCTAGGGGTACCCTATGATAGCGTAGACGCCGTCTACTTAGCATACCATTTAGCCGAGTGGATAGCCTATAACGCTTACTTAGCGAGCATAGAGTTAGCGGAGGAGAAGGGAGTATTCCCAGCCTGGAACCCCAAGCTCTACCGCCCCATGTGGTGGACTGCTAGAACACTAACCGAACTACTTGACACGGCTGGTATAGGGGAGAAGCCCTCAGCTGAGACTATTAGACTCGTCGCCGAGAGACCCCCAGTTAACTGGAGCCTCGTCGAGAAACTAATGTACGAACACGGTCTTAGGAACGCGGCGCTCCTAAGCATAGCTCCAACCGGTAGTATAAGTATTATAGCTGGTACAACGAGTAGTATTGAACCAGTATTCGCGCTAGCGTTTATGAGATACGTTAGTGTTGGAACCTTCCTCGAAGTAGATAGATTATTCCTAGAATACTTAAGAAGATATGAAATGGATGAACCCGAGCTCATAGAGGAGATAGCTAAGACTGGTAGCATAGCCCACTTCCCATTCATGCCGAGAACCCTGAAGAAGCTCTTTAGAACAGCCCACGACATAGACCCCGTATGGCACGTACTACACCAAGCGGCGTGGCAACAGTGGATTGACGCGGCCGTATCAAAAACTATTAACATGAGGAGTGAAGCAACCATCGAGGACGTATGGGAAGCCTATATACTAGCATGGAAACTGGGATGTAAGGGTATAACTGTTTATAGAGACAAGTCGAGGAGAGAACAAGTCATATACTTCGGGTTAAAGAGCAAGGAAAAAGAAGAAGCAAGAGAAGAAAAAGAAAAGAAGTCTACAGTTCTAAAAGCTAGGATAAAACAATATGAGAGAAAAACCAGTATCAAAACATTACCTGAGCCTAATAAGGCTGCAATCGTGGAGGCAAGGGATGCAAAACAAGCATCAGTAACTATTGTTAAATCAAACAAGTCTTCAATTCCACAGAGGAGGGAGGAGGACGTTTTCGGAAGAAGCACCCGTATGACTCCTAAGAGGTTCCGCATAGGTAAGAAAGAATATATCACAGTAGCAGAAAACTACGCTGGCGGCTGCCCAACATGTGATATATAATAAGAGTTTTAGAATATTCTAAAAATACTATGTTATTTACGTTTAATTTTCGAGAGAGATATCACTCTCTCAATAAAGTCCTCCTCATATGGTACACCTATAAATGCTACAACACCATTTATCGCTATAGTTGGTACACTCATTACTTGATATTTATAAGCTATATCCATGTTCTCATACGCCTCTACAGTATCTGCTGTTATTAATGGTTTTCCAAGCCTCCACGCCTCATAGGCTAGCATGTTTGCTAGGAGAGCTGCGTATGGACAATACGGACATGATGGTGTTACTACCACCTCTATGTATGCTTCATTTTCTAGTTGTTCGCGTATACGTTTTCGCGTTGAATCCTCTAATTGTGAGTCTCCCTCACTTATACGTATAATAGTCTCTATTACGGCCCTCAATTCTTCTCCGCTAGGTGTCCCAGTCCATCTGACATAACCATCGACTAATGCAAATGTAGGTGTACGTTCCACCCTGAATTTCTTGAAGGCTTCTTCATCCTTACCCTTATAGTATACGTGAAGCCTTACTAATTTACTACCGTTTCTAATAGGCGATTCCTCCTCTATAATTCTAGCTAATTTTAATGTCTCACTACAAGTAGGACACTTTGTATCAGAGTCCAAGAATACATATATATCTACTGGATTAACCATGTCTTCTAACGCTTCTCTAAGGGCTTCTTTATCTTCTTCGGTTAGCTCTATTTTTACTTGCTCCTTAGCAGTCATATCTACTGGTGTTATTTCTTCTTCGTGTACTTCTACGTCTTTTTCATAGCCTACCATGGCTTTAACCCTCCCTCTTTTTCACAGTGTTAAAGTTTAAATATTTTTACGAACATGATTAAACGGGGAGACTTACATCTATGAGATTACCTTGCGAGATAGCAGTTAAGAAGATATTGCCCACCGTTAGGGCTCTAATAGCATACATACTAGTACATGATTATAAACTCAGCATATATTCTACAGCAAAACTAATGGATTTAACACCAGCCGCAATCTCTAACTATGTAAGTGGGCGTAGAGGTGCAAAGTATAGAGAGCTCATAGAGTCGGATCCCGAGCTTAAAGAGATAATAACACGCATAGCGAGAAAACTAGTTGAGAAAGGTGCAACGGAAGAAGTATACAGTGATATTTGTAGGGCATGTACGCTACTAAGAAATAAGTGTCCCAGCTAAGTATTCTAAGAACAATCCTACAGTTACAAGCCTATTTCTAGCTCTCAGAGGTTTACTGTACTATGCCACACCTTCACCCTAGATGCAAGAAGTGTAGAAGACCCGCTATGTATAGGATTAGGTATGCTCGACTCTGGTTATGTCCACAACACTTTGTAGAATTCTTTGAGCGTAGAGTAAAGAGAACTATTGATGAATACAAACTCGTTAAAGGTGTTCGGAAAAT
>CAZWTS010000124.1:0-3041 GCA_964637085.1 uncultured Desulfurococcales archaeon
CTGGATTAAATCTTAGCTTTAACGAAATCGTTGCGAGCCCTAATAGCCTTAAACATAGGCTCTTGGAAAGCCTACCTAAGCGAAGAATAACTGAGGGTATAAGGAGAGTTCTAGAATATAGTGTAAAAACAGGTATACTAGTTGTAGCGGATTTCCGTGAAGGCGGATTAGAGGGCATAGAATTAGCATTAGATGCTAGTAAGAATATACCATTACATTACTTGATCTTCGCGCGTCCCAGTAGAGAAGGCGAGGATCCATTAAGAATAGTTGAGAAGAGCCATGGTATCGGTTTACCCACACCAATTGGATATAGCATAGAGTACCTTAAACAAATCCGTAGATTAGTTAGGAATAAGAAAATAGCTACCCATGTGGGAGAACTAGTAGAGTATGCTGAGAAAGAATATGAGCTTGCTACAAAAGTATTAAAGGCCGACTTCATAGTACATGGAACACATTTAAAGAAAAAACACTTCGAAGAACTCGCTTCAGAGGGGAAGGGCCTCGTTCTATGCCCGAGAGCCAACTCTTGGTTTGGTGTAGGAGTACCGCCATTGGAGACTATATTTAGTTATAAATTAAAACTGGCCTTGGGAACCGATAACGCTGGCTGGATTAAACCCGATATCTGGCGTGAATTAGAATATACCTGGAATATTCTAAGGCTAAGACACGTAGAAGTAGACCCAAAGAGGCTGTTATCTATTGTAACGTATGAAGCCGCTAATATTTTAGGGTTAGAGAAATACGGGCTAATAAGTGAGGGTTATGAAGCATCAATGATAATACTTGATTCAGAAAGCATTGGATTTAAGTTCTCATATAATCCCATTGCAAGTATTGTTAAACGTGGTGGAGGGGAACACGTATCCGCGGTATTCTTTAGGGGTAAACTAGTGTTCTCGTCCTCACCTAGTTCTCTTAGAAAATACTAGTGAGGCTAAGGCAACCACTATTACGGCTACAAGCATTATCATATAAAACGTTGTATTGAATACTCTATCTTCAATATTATTAGTTAATACTGTATTAAAACTAGTCTCTAACGGCTGAACTATAGATGCCTCGCTAACGGGCTTCCTTGTAACCGGTACAATAGAGGTTACTGTTGTCCCATTAGGGTACACTATTGTTATGGTAGCGTTTGATATTATTGCCCCTGTTGTTTCAAGAGCTTGCGTGTACGCTACCGTACTTGACGTAGAAGTGTTAGACGTATTTGTAGCGAAACTAACTGATTCTACTTCTATTGTATTGGTTCTACAAGTATGGGTTGTATTGCTAGAAGTAGTATGGTTTAATACAGTATCTGTTTCTGGTTTCGGTATTGTAGATGTATTATTACTATATTCTAGTGATGCTGCATGATGCTTGACTGTATAGGTTAAGTTGAAGTCTTCTAGGAGAAACGTAATATTAAGGCCTGGGTCCGTTGATAAAGCCGCAAGTGTTACATATACTGGGGATATAGTCGTATTTAATTTCTCGGTGAACCCGTTTACCGTTAGAGTACAGGTATTGTTTTCGTAGACTATTTCTATGTTAACAACACGAGTTTTACCAATACTTTTCTGTGTATTACCTATTAGAGCTAACCCGTATTTTGGGAAAACTATTATCTGAGCCAAAGGTGATCCTGGTTTATCACCACCAGTACCGTTATTCCACGTCCTATGAAGTACTACTTCAATAACTCCTCCATAGTCCTCCACTATACTTAGCGTTAAATTAGCATTGAAGAAGGAGGGTTCTTCTAAGAATTTTACATATACTCCAGCCATACCCATACTTGCTTTGCTAAATGCTGTTTTTACTATTATCCCATTACTGGTAACGTTAACGTATCCGTAACCGTATATTCTCTTCCACAATCCTACAATTATATCGTTTAACTTTAATGTATAATCTCCTGGATCTACGTAGCTATCTCCCTCAATAGCAGTATTTAATGCCTTTTCTTCTAATACGTTTACAAGGTTTACCCAGTTATATCCACTAGAGCTAGCAACTAAGGATATCATTAATACTACTAGTATTGTCGTTACAAAGCATGTAGTCCTAATACTCATATACTATCTTACCTCCAACTACCACTAATTTAGGCCTTATGCCAGCAATATCGTACTCACTTAGACTCCAAGGGTTTTCGTCGACCGCTATTAGGTCTGCAAAGTATCCCCTCTTTATTAAGCCTATCTCTTCTTCATCTCTACTAGCTATAGCTCCACCGATAGTGTACATCGACATAACTCTGCTTATCGATAGTTTCTCGTTGGGGGTTAAGTATGAGAGTTTACCTCTATGCATTGCAGCAGCTATGCTTAGCCATGGATTAACGGGTTCTACTGGTGCATCACTACTACCCGCTAGTACTAGGCCACGAGACATTAGAGACCTAAAGGCATAAACATAACGTGCTCGTTCACCAAGCCTTTGCTCAATCCACCAGTCACTTATAGTGAAGTGTGGTTGTACTACTATCGCTAATGGTTTGTGCTGGGCTAGACCGTCAATAATCCATGGCGGAGTAAGTGATGCATGTTCTATTCTAATATTATTAAAACTAGTAATGGATAATGCTTTAATGACTTCCTCTAATGCTCTATCGCCAATAGCGTGTACAGCTAATAGTAAACCCTTATTGCGTAATTCTGAAGCAAATCTAACTATATCCTGTGCCTTAAGTAGGAGTTTACCTCTATTCAATTCATCATCACTATAGGGTTCTCTTAGAGCAGCTGTTCTAGCACCAAAACTTCCATCCGCAAATACTTTAACACCTCTTATAGATAGCAATGGTTTTTCACGATACTCCATTAATAACCTCTTATCTATGTTTTCATAGGCTTCTCTTGAGAGGAAAAGTCTAACTCTTATGGGGAGAAGCTTCTTTTCCTCTAATAGTTTTAGTGCATAAAATTCATCTAAACTAGCATTCATTGAGTGCACTGTAGTAAGACCATAGGATGCTAAAAACAATAGCACTTGTCTTAACTTTTCTGCAAGTTCTTCTACACTCGGTTTTGGAATATTACTAT
>CAZWTS010000125.1:0-4435 GCA_964637085.1 uncultured Desulfurococcales archaeon
CTACAAGTATAGGCGCGGTATAGAGTAGTGAAGCCGTAATACCTGCGCCATTTATTGAAACAGAGAGAACATAAAGGACTCTAAATAATACAATAAAAACCATACCATAGAATACTAAGTCCTTTCTTATTTTTGAAAACCCATTCTTACCAGAATATAATATTAAGACTATGCCGCCAAGAGTACTCATTAATGTAGCTGTACAAAGCCTTCCCATACCATTACTTAATGCGAAAGAAACAACAACACTTGTTGATCCCCATAGTATAGCTGCTATAGCTACCGATAAATAACTCGTAATACGGGTCATCGGTCCCACTAATACATGTACTTGAACACTAAATAAATCTTAAATAATTGAATAGTATACAGTGTACGGAATAAACTGACAATATTTTAACTTATCTTTCCAATAATCTATTATAGGTATAAAAAACGATACTTGATGTAATAAATAATGTTTTTAGAAATATCCAAACCAGTATTCCAGGAATACCTGGACCTGGAGCAAAGATATATAGGCGCGTCTCAATTAGAATACTTAATAGATTTCATGAGAAAGTCGTTAATGAAATATTAGGAAAAATAGACAAAGGACCACTACTGGATATAGGTTGCGGTACTGCAAACATATTAATCAGAGTCGCAGAAAAGAAGAAATTGAATCTCCTAGTAGGAATCGACATATCAAAAGCTATGTTAGCATTAGCTCAAGAAAATATCAAAGAAACAACTACAGATTCATACATAGACTTAGTCCAAGGCGATGCACAGAAACTTCCCATAAGGAATAATGCCATCGAAATAGTAGTGAGTACTGGAACCCTACATCACATCCCCCGGCCAAAGGAAATGTTTAGAGAATGCAGTAGAATATTACACAGAAATAAATCCCTCTGTATAATATACGAGTTCTCACATGACGTTCAAAGAGAAGAATTAAAGAAATCTGCCATAGAACTCCATGTATCACCAATAAAACTCAAAATAATAGCTTCCCTCCATGGAATTCCTAGGAAAGACTTCATTAGCGGTCCTATTGGGAGAACCCTTCATGAAGTAAATATACAATACAAAATAGTATTTGATGGCATTGTTACAAAAATATACATTATACCATGATAAAACATTGAAATACATTAACATCTATAAGGGAACCACACAATACTACCTAGCTAATATACACATGATTAATGCGTAATTCTTAATATACATGCAACTAACATATACCTTACCTCAACAATGGTAATATGATTTGAAAAAACCTGTAGGAGTTATAGCTTTATTAACTGATGTAGGCGAATGTGAACCCTACTCAGCTAGTATTAAGGGAGTGATCTTAAACCTTTGTCTTAGAGCTCATATAATTGACATATCTAATAGTATTCCTAGCTTTGATATAAATGAAGCGGCTTATATACTCCTAACAGCATACGAGTTCTTTCCGCCTGGAACAATATTCATTGTAGTTGTTGTACCAGGTGTAGGTGATCTAGAAAGACCATTGCTAATAATAACTAGAAACTACTATTTCGTAGGCCCCGATAACGGTGTTTTAATACCAGCTGCAAGTAGTGATGAAATAGAAGAAATTTTCCTACTAAACAAAAACGAATATTATTTTAATAGACATGCACAAACATTCCATGGACGAGATATCTATGCTTCAATAGCTGCCCGCTTAATATGTGGGAACTCAATAGATAGTTTAGGAGAACTCATAGATAAAGATAATATAATTGACATGCGCATAGACTTTAATCACAAAATACTAACAGATTATATGGAATTAAAAATTCTACATATAGATAAGTACGGCAATATAGTACTATCTGAGAAATTCAATAGGTTCGTAGAAGATTTTAATTTCGTGATCGGAAAGCAGGTAAAGGTGTATTGTAATGAAATAGAGGCTATAGCAGTACTCGAAAAATCCTTTTCTCATGTCCCTAAAGGTTCTCTCATACTCTACGAAAATAGCTATGGACTACTAGAATTAGCCGTAAACCAAGGTTCAGCACAAAAACTTCTCCACGCAAAACAAGGCGATATTGTTAGAATATTTGAATAGATTTGGATAGATATATACAGCAATTAAACTACTCTACTTACTATTTTATCAAAGTATTTAGTATAAATTATCGTGAATAATAGCCCTCTTAAATAAACATCTAAGAACATTGCTATCCAAGCGCCTATAACGCCTAGAGAAAGTGTAAGAAACATTGCTGGTAAAACTCTAAATAAGTATAAACCAGCAGCATTAAGAATCATTGGTACTAAAGTATTCCCTCCCCCTCTTATTGCACCACTAAGTGTCATTGCTAATGCTAGACCAGGCTCGCTTAATCCCGCTAATATTAGATATATTCTTGCTAAAGAAGCTACTTCAACATTTGGTGCGAAAGGAGCTACTAGTAGATGTGCTGTCAATGCAACTATTACTCCTAGGATGGTCATTATTGCTGTAGCTATTTTTGCTGCTTCTAAACCTATGTGTTTTCCTTCTACAATATTACCAGCGCCTATTCTTTGACCAACAAGCGATGCTGCTGCTACTGAGAAAGCAAAGCCAGGCATATAGATGAAACTTTCTATTCTAATACCAACCTGGTGTGCTGCTAATGCTGTACTGCCACATCTGGAAATAAACGATATATATGCATTATTACCTATGGAAAAAATTAATCTTTCAAGAGCTGCTGGAGCACCTATGGCTAATATTCTTAAAACGTAATCATATCTCAGAGACAGTATTGGGAGTAATGAGAGCTTCTTTAAGAAGAAGAGCTCTAATGGTATCATATATATTATTGATATAACTGTAGCTAAAGCAGCTCCAATAACACCGAGAGCTGGTATACCAAATAATCCAAAAATAAATATTGGGTCTAAAACCATGTTTAAAATAGCACTAGATAAAACTGTTATCATTGAATACTTAGTTGCTCCAACAGCTCTTACAACGGAATCCATCATTATAGCTATTATTAGGAAAGGTAAACCAAGTATTCTCGTATTGAAGTAAAGCAAAGTTGTATTTACTAGGTCTCTATTCGCCCCTACTATTAACTCAATAAGATATGGAGAAATAATTCTTACAATAACTACGATTATTATTGATAACGTAACCCCAGTTAAGAGGGATTCTCCAAGAGCTCTCCGCGATTTTTCTATCTCCTTAGCGCCATAGCTTTGAGCTGTAAAAACTAGTATGCCGGTACTGAAAAGTGCCACAACGACAAAGAATAACCAAGAAATATAAGATCCTGCTCCAACAGCTGCTAGGGCTAAAGTACCTATTCGTGAAACAAAATATGTGTCTGTTATAGAGTATAAACTGTCACCGAGCTCGCTTATAACCATAGGCCAAGCTATCCTTAATACTTCTCTCGTCAAACTTCTTTTCTCATTCAAGTCGAACTCATACATTACTACGAGTTAGATACAACTTATAAACTAACCCATTATTATACATAAACATTTTCTAACAAGTATTAGGGGGAGCATATAGTTTGAAATATACAATAATTATTTCTGCGAATCCTTTATTTGATTATGCATAAAGGCCGGGAGAGAGCCTATCATCCCAACCCCTTATGCGGGGGTGTCTAGGCTCCACTCGATTAGGATATCTAAAAATAATAGCTTATAAATACCTTGGTTTAAACTATGAAATGATGCTACAATGATTCTAGTAGGAATGGTGATGGTGTAGAGGGTTGATAGAACATTTTACATGGATTACCGGGTTCCTAGAAGCATTACCGCTTATTGCTAGGGTGGCCATAGTAGGATCTATTCCTGCTATATTGACGACTCTGGGGAGTATACCTATATTCTTTGGAGTAGAACTAGAGGAAAGAATAACTGATGCTGGCATGGGTTTTGCTGCTGGAGTAATGATTGTGGCTTCTTTTACTAGCCTTCTTATACCAGCAATAGAGATTGGCGGTATTAGTATAAGTATTATTGGATTTATTGCGGGCGTTGCTCTAGTAAAGTTTCTTGACTCCATTATACCACATATGCATTTAACTAAAGGTTACGAGGGTGTTATACACCCCAAGAAACTAAAGAAGGCATGGCTAATAGCTCTCGCTATGATCGTACATAATATTCCAGAAGGCATGGCTGTAGGTGCTGCTACAACCTATAGTTTAGTTGATGGCCTTGTTCTCTCTTTAGCAATAGGTCTCCAAGACGTGCCAGAAGGACTTGCAGTAGCTTTACCAATAGCTGCTGCCACTAAGGATAAGAGGAAAGCATTCATTATAGGCTCGTTTAGCGGTATAATAGAAATGTTTGCCGCACTCATACCTCCATTAATAATAGTAGCCGTATCAGTTATGCTTCCATTTATGCTAGCTCTAGCAGCAGGCGCAATGATATATGTCGTAGTGCACGAGATAACTCCAGATATATATGGACACGG
>CAZWTS010000126.1:0-10100 GCA_964637085.1 uncultured Desulfurococcales archaeon
GGGCATTAAGCTGGTAACGGTAGAGAAGCCTCATAATACCTTCATGGATGTCTGGATTCTTCTCGGCGGTTTCACTTGCAACATAGACTTCTTCTACAACAACTTCCATTAATATAACGCTTAGTACATCTAGGAATCTCGGTATATTAGGTGCTACTGCAACATCTATTCTCTTAACATTATCTGGTATTGGGAAACCAGCATCAGTTACTAGTATTAAGTCGCCATGTCCTAGGCTAGCGATAGCTTTAGCTAACTCGGGATGTAGAATGCCCTCTCTCTTCAAAAACAGGTCCCCCGGTTTCTACACATACTATTCTACTCGTATAATAGTGTAGCGTAAGAAATCATAGTCGTTGGGAGGGCTCGGAGCCATCCTCTACTCACATCCCTGGTAGATCCCATATTGTTCGAATAGCTCACCTATTCCTCACAGCCCCTCATCATAATTATTGGGGGATAACCTATAAACTATGCCTTAAATATGATATTGCTGGCCCAGAGCCAGTAGAGGTGGTGTAATCATGAGGATACTCCATATAAGTGATATTCACTGTTCGTTCATGAACTTGGAGAGAGTACTAGGTCTTATAGATGAACTAGATGTAGATGTAATAGTTGTTAGCGGCGACTTGGAATGCGATCACGAAGTAGTTGACAAATTACTAGCTACCCGTAAACCCGTTGTAGCCGTGCCGGGTAACATGGATGACCACTATATTGCTAGGTTGCTGAGAGAGCACGGTATAGGTGTTGATGCTCAATGCAAAGAAATAAAGGGCTACTATTTTACTGGAGTTAGCGGGCTAGAAGTATATACTAGTCTCATTAAAGCTAAGGAATGCCTCGAAAAACATGGTAGGAAAACAATCCTAGTATCCCATCACCCTCCAAAAGCTTCTAAAATAGACATTACTTGGAGCGATACTCACGCTGGATTAGAAGATCTTAGACGAATAATCCTAGAATACAAGCCCATAGCATGTCTATGCGGACACATACATGAAGGTAGAGGATACGAGTACATAGGTGAAACTCTATGCGTTAACCCAGGCCCACTAGCTATGGGATACTACGCTATAGTAGACCTAGATAAAGGTAGAGTAGAGTTAAGGGAGCTAAAACTAGAGTCCTAGAACCTTTCTAGCATACTCAACTACTCTCCTAGCTAGTTCTCCGGCAAGACCCGTGTACTTTGATTCAACTAGTTCTTTTAGCTCACTCCTAGTAATTTTAGAAGATACTAGGGAGTCAGCCAATACTACTTCAATAAAGTCTCTTTTCTCCTCGATAGCCTTTAAGGCTAGCTTCCTAACTCTTTCATAGGCTTCGTTTCTCGGAACACCCTTTTCAACTAGTTTTAACACGACTGCTTCGCTTAGAAAGGTATTATATGTTAACTCGAGATTCCTACGCATATTCTCGGGATAGACTACTAGCTTAGACCAAACCCTAATAGAAGACTCTAACATCTCGTCTAATACTAGGAGGGCGTGAGGTATTGTTATTCGTTCACAACTACTATTAGATAAGTCCCTCTCATGCCACAACGCGATGTTCTCAAGCATAGTAGAACAATATCCTCGGAGAACTCTAGCTAACCCACATATCTTCTCACTCAATATAGGGTTTACTTTATGGGGCATAGCACTACTACCAATAGCTGGAATAAAGCCTTCACTAACTTCTCTTATCTCTGGTCTCGAAAGCTCTCTAACCTCTAATGCTATCCTCTCTAATACTCCAGCTAGAATACTCATATTACATACTAGCTCAGCAAACCCGTCGCGTGGAGCTACTTGAGTAGTAATTACATGTGGCTCTAAACCTAAGATCCTAGAAACCGTGGAAACAATAATCTCTGCTCTATCACCCCAAGCAGCCATAGTCCCAACGGCTCCCGAAAGCTTCAACCTAACTACGCGCTTCTCGGTTTCAACTAGTCTCTCATAACACCTAGTAAGCTCGTAGACATAGTTTGCGAGCTTAAAACCCCATGTTACTGGTAATGCGTGTTGTCCATGAGTCCTACCTATTAATACATAGTCTCCCTCAGACTCGATTCTCTTAATGAGTATGGATACTAGTTTCTTCAACTTATTCTTAATAATCATGAGAGCATCGCGTATGATGAGAGCCCATGCAGTATCAATTATATCATTACTAGTTGCACCATAGTGTATGAATCTACTATACTCTTCTCCAACCTCCTGTCCCAATAACCATACGAGGGCTCCAACTTCATGTCCTAGTTTCTTCTCTAAATCATACACTCTACGAGCATTAACTCGTTCTATTTTTCCTCTAAGCTCTTCTACTAGTCTCTTAGGAGCAATACCGGCTTCAACTAATCCCTCCATAAGTGCTAGTTCCACCATAGCCATTGTTTTAACAAAGTTTTCTACACGTAATATCTTTCTCAATTCTTCAGAACCATACCGCCATTCAAGGGGACATATACTCACACTATAGCACCCAGCACGTAATACCATAACGGTATTATCCACTACTAAATATTAAGAATATTGGGGTTCTATGGGAACTGTATTTCTGTATTCCTGTATATTTAAAGGGTCATTTACAATTATCAAAAAGCTCCTAGGAATGATGTAAGAACATAAATTTATCACCATGGGAAATCCCGGTATTACGGTGGAAAACAATTAATACTATGCACTTTATGAATATTATGAGTAATACCGTGTTATCTGAGAGGATGAATTGTGAGAGGACGTCGGCACCGTGAAGGCCCTATAATATTCTTGGACATTGATGAAGACGAGACGGTGGTTGTCTCGGTTAAGGTGAGGAGAAAGTTCGTTGAAACAATGGATGAGAAGGTAAAACAGTTCGGGTTCTCTTCGAGAAGCGAGTTTATACGTGCAGCTATAAACTGGTTTATAAAGTATATCGATGGATTAGATATAAAGCAAGACTTAACAGACGATCTTAAAAAAAGGGTAGAGATAAGCAGGATAGTTTATGAAAACCAAAACATGTCTATTTTAGCTGAAGCAAACCATTAATCTATGTATCCGAGGTCTTTGTCTATCTATTAGGTCCCTATCTCTCCTCTAAAAAAGGGAGTGTTTATCTCCCTCTACTCTCGCTCTACTCTCTTCCTTTTTACTGAATAACGTTCACTAACTACTATAAGCCATCCCTCTAGTTCATCACTAGGCCTCTCATATATTTGATCACCTCTCTCCACCGTATAGCTTGTTATCTCAACGGTATCGTTTGATAGAATTCTTCCCTTAAGAGTAAAATATACTGATTCACCACGAGTCTCAATGTGTATCGGAAATCTCGCTTCAACATCTTTTCCATCTACTTCTACAATGCCATGAGCTTCTTCAACATATTTTTTCAGGGCCTCTAAGCTTATCTTAGGATTACCCGTCATATGTTTTTACGCTATTTAAGTATTCAATAGTATCTATTATCCTTGGTGAGGGATGAGCTAGAGGTCTACTCACATCTAATACTATAAGCTTCCCCTTCCTAACAGCTTCTAATTTATCTAAACCATTTTTCTCTAATATCATATTTATTGGTGGAGCATATACTTCACGTGCAATTATAACGTAGTCTGGTTCCTCGTTTAATACATACTTGTAATCTGGTACTGGGTAGGGTTCACTATTCCATCCATAAATATTCTCGTAGCCAGCAATTGTAACTGCATCGTGGATAAACGATGTATAACCTATAGTTCTGGGTTCACCAACCCATACTTCAACATATACTCGAGGCTTCTCCATAGTCTTCTCCATAATCTTTGCTAGTTGTTTAATTGATTCCAAGTATATCTTCAAAGCACTACTGTAGCTATTAGTAGCAAAGCCTATCCTTAAGGTATTGTCTAGTATTCCCGCAACACTAGTAGGTAATGGGAGAGTATAGACATGGTACCCCCTACCTAGTAATTCCCTAGCAATACTGCTCTGCACTCCTAGTCCGAGTAGAACTATATCTGGTTTCAACTCCTCTAATAAGCTCCACTTAACGTCGAGGTAGGAGCCTACGATGGGAAGCCCTTTAACCTCTCTAACATATGCGGGACAGAAAGCTGAAACACCAACAATTTTATCCCTTAAACCAAGCATTACGAGAGTATCAGTAATAGCGGGGGATAGAGAAACTATACGTTCAACTCTATCAGGTAACTCTACTCGTTCCTCGAACAATATACTAGCCTTCAAGCCCGAATACACCGTTTCTAGGGCTTAACGTTAACGTTAATGTTTACCCACGCGTTAACCCTAATAACCCTATACTCTATGGAATCATAGATGTGTACTGCTGGTTTATTCTCAGTATTAACCCATAATACTACTCTGTTAGTGTATTCTAGTGCCTTTCTAGTTAGGAAGCACGAGATAGCTTTACCTATACCCCTGCCACGATAATCGGGTTCAACGTAGATACCTCCAACAAGGTATACTTCAGGCTCCGTAACATAGAATCCTCCAACACCTGCAATCCTATTATTTATTAGGACTCCATATGGTTTACGTAGACCTCTAATACGTCTAGCAACCTCATATGATGCTTCATACTTGTCTAGAACCCTACGGTCTAGTTCTATGACATCGTATTGGTTCGGCTCACATAGTGGAGGTTCACCAGTTTTCTCCATTATATAATAATAGTAGATGCCATCGGGTTTGGTAAAATCCGCTACGGTTTCTACATATCTTTTATCAATATGTATAGTTCCAGTGAAACCTCTTCTAACAATATTAGTAGAACTTATAAGTGCTCTTATAATATTCATCCAATCTATATCACGAAATAATTCTATTATTGCTGAGTGATATCGTTTTATCCCTCTGTAAATCAATAAGTATCCCAGAATACTATCCGTAGATGAAGCTATGTAGAGATCGGTTCTACTTCTATCATTCCTAATATCATGTAAAGTAAAAGCGTGGAGAGACGGGTTATTTGAGAGTATTTCTCTGAGCAATCTATTCTCTAGTATTGATCCCCCTACCACAAGGTCTACACTAAATGTTTTGTTATTCAAAATCACACGCCCGGAACAGTATGCCTCTACTTCCATCTTCGAATACAGTTATAGTTACTTCCTATAAATCCATTTGGGATTAGAGTATTTTTCTCTAAATAGCTTTAAGCCTAGATTTAACTCGTATTCACTCGGTAAATCAAAGTATGGTTCACGGTTTAATAGAGTAGAGAAACCGTTTACAAGTGCTTCTATAACATTTCTATAGTCTATCTTAGTGTTAAGTATACTAGTCAAATTAGTAACACGGTATTTCACGTTATCTACTTTCTTTTTAAGATTCCTAGGTGGTATTATCAATGAGTTTTTTAGCAAATACATATCTGCTGAAATAAGTAGGGTACCGTGAAGCAAGTATGTATTTTCACGCATAACACTAGCGTTACCAGAGACCTTAAAGTCTCCTACAACAATGTCACTACTATTAGCTATTCTTATATTATTTGGTTCTACTCCAAGATATTCTAAGCTATATATTAGCCCCTTGAGCAGCCTCTTATACAAGTAGTCTACGCCTATCAGACGTGACTTATCGTGTCTGCTTTTATCAATAACTAGTGTGTAATTAATATTACCTAGGTCGTGGTAGACCGTACCACCACCACTAATCCTTCTCGCTAAAACAATTCCATTCCTATCTACGAACTCTAAGTTTACTTCATCACTTATCCTCGATAGTGCTCCGAGAACAACCGTTCTACTATTCCTCCATATCCGCAGGATGGGATACTGTGTACTTCTCTTCAAAACACTTTCTAGGAGGGCTTCATCAAAGCCGATGTTATAGTGTTGGTTGAAAGGTTCCTCGTAGAGGAGTACTCTTAGGAACACTATACTCATCCTTTAATACGAGCGTTATAGTCCACTCTTACTCTTGGACGAGATAAACGGGTACGTATTTGCGGGCTGGAGTTTCCTAAAAATGGTTTTGTTTTTATCTTCTAACTGGAAACTCTTGTTATGGTATCCTAGAATAATATTAGGTAGGGGTTTTCTATGTATTCTCTAATTTTCTTAAGGAATAGAGCTGCTTGAGCACCATCTACTGCTCTGTGATCAAAGGTTAGGCTTAGCATTACGTATTTTCTAGTCTTTACATGGTTTTCCTCTAATACTAATTTATCATATATTCTACCAACGCCTAATACAGCTATATGGCCGGGGTATACTATTGGAGTGAATACGTCTACATCATACATTCCGAGGTTAGATAGCGTTATCGTAGCTCCTGTTAGATCGTCTACTGTTAACTTGTTTTCGCGTGCTTTTTTAGCTAGTTCTTTTAATTCGTTATTTATTTGCGTTAGTGTTTTCTCATCAGCGTTTCTTATAACTGGTACTATTAATCCATTTTCGAGAGCTACTGCAACTCCTATATTTATATCCCCATAGATTCTTAGTTTATTATCTTCTAGTCTAGCATTAAACTCCCTATACTCCCTAAGGGCTTGGGCTAAAGCTTTGACAAGGAATGCTGTAATAGAGGGCCTCTTGTCTTTCGGTAGTTTACTCCTCAAATATACTATTTCGTCAACACAGGCCTCCATAGTAATAGTTGTGAGAACCATTTCCCTCGAAGACTTAGCAAGGTTTTCAGCTATTCTGAGACGCATTGGTGAGAGTTCTCGCTCCTCTATTATTTTCGGTACTCGTGTAACTGGAGCCTCCGTTATAGTTTCCTCTACTTGTCTCTGAACGCTTTGTATATAGTTTACTACATCGCTATAGGTGATGAGTCCCCCGGGTCCCGTCCCCTTTACTTCTTCAAGTCTTATACTATGCCTTTTAGCTAGAGCTCTAGCAGCTGGTGAGGCTCTAACTCGAGTCTTTACTCTACGTGTTTTTCCTTCAGCTCTACTCTTAGTGTCTTCTCCTACTTTCTCAATTATTTTTTCTCCTCTAATGGTTTCAAAGGTTTCCTTTTCTTTCCTCAATAATCTTTTAAGCTCGTCTTCACTTTCAGCTATTACGGCTATTATTTCGCCTACTTTTACAATGTCTCCTTCACGTACTAGTTTCTTTGCTAAGAAACCCGTAGTTGGTGATTTCACTTCGCCTGTAAGCTTCTCTGTTTCTATTATGGCTATTACCTCGTCCTTTTCTACTCTTTCACCAATATTCTTTGTCCATTTAACTATTCTCCCCTCCTCCATAGTTAATCCTAGTTTTGGCATCTTCACTTCTACAGCCAAGGCTATCTCCCCATGACCTCTCTTACAGCCTTCACTATCTTCTCCTTATTTGGAAGAATATATTGTTCTAGAGGTGGACTAAACGGTATTGGAGCGTGGAGTGTGTTTATTCTAACTGGTTTTGCGTCTATGTAGCCGAAGGCTTCCTCGTTTACGGTTGCTATTACTTCTGCTGATATTCCACAAGGGGCCCAGCCCTCGTCTACTACTACCAATTTCATGGTTTTCTCAATGGATTTTCTTATAGTATCCTTATCTAATGGATAAATGGTTCTGAGATCAATTACTTCGGTACTAATACCGTATTTTTCCTCTAATATATTAGCAGCAGCTAATGCTTCGTGAACCATATAGGAATACGTTACTATTGTAACGTCCTCACCTTCTCTCTTCACATCAGCTTTCCCCAGCTCTATCATATAGTCTTCCTCGGGTACTGGTCCCCTCATACGGTAGAGTTTCTTATGTTCAAAGAACATTATCGGGTTACCGTCACGTAGGGATGAAAGAAATAACCCTTTTGCATCATATGGTGTTGATGGTGCGACAACTTTTAGGCCTGGATGATTTACAAACATTGCGATATTTGTTGAAGAATGCTGTGCGGCTGCTGAAACACCTGCTCCTATAGCTGATCTTATTACAATAGGTATTTTCAGTTGACCCCCGCTCATATATCGTAGTTTAGCTGCATGGTTCATAATAGCGTTCATTGCTAGGTACAGGAATTCCGCGAACCTATGTTCTACTACTACTCTTAGCCCGGCTATAGCAGCTCCTATAGCCGCTAACGTAAACCCGTCCTCAGATATAGGTGTATCAATTACTCTTCTATCTGCACCGTATTTTTCGGCTAAACCCTTGGTTACACCCCATACTCCTGCAGCTACAACATCTTCTCCCATTACTATTAGGTTCTCATCTCTAGCCATTTCATAGTCTAGTGCTTCTCTAACAGCTTCAACATAAGTTATAATCCTATTACCTGGTGGAGGCTCGTTGTACTCTAAGCCTCTAGGCTCATAGTACACGTATTCTAGGGCTGTTTCAGGCTTCGGATACGGACTTTTCCTTGCAAACTCTACGGCTTCCCTAATCTCTTCTTCTACTTTTTTCTTAATCTCTTTATCAACTTCTTCGCTTAATACACCCTTTTCGAACAAGTATTCCCTATACTTTCTTATTGGGTCATTCCTCCTAAGCCATTCCTCTACTTCCCCCTTAGGCCTATAATGTTGTGGGTCTCCTTCAAAGTGCCCACGTACTCTTAGGGTTAGGGCTTCTAATAGTGCTGGTCCCCCTCCGCGACGTGCTCTCTCAATGAATTCTCTTGCAGCCTGGTATACTTCTAATACATTTGTCCCGTCAACAGTTTTACCAGGCATATTGTATGCGGCGGCACGTTTTGAGACTCTATCAACAGATAGGGTCTTGTTTACTGGTATTGTAGCTGCATACCTATTGTTTTCGCATACAAAGAGTACTGGCAGCCTCCAAATAGACGCCATATTGAGGGATTCATGGAACACGCCTGTATTTGAAGCACCGTCGCCGAAGAATACGGCTACTACTTTATCAAGGCCCTTATACTTTATAGCTAATCCAACACCCGTAGCTATACCCATACCGCTACCAACTATTGCGTTAGCACCTATTACTCCTTTACTAAAATCGGCTGCATGCATTGATCCTCCTCTACCCTTATTCAATCCTGTCTCCTTACCGTATAGCTCCGCCATAAGTCTCTTTACGTCTACACCCTTAGCTATAATGTGCCCGTGCCCTCTATGGGTACTCATAATGTAGTCGTCATCTCTTAGTGCATGGCATACACCTGTAGCGATAGCTTCTTCTCCTATATATAAGTGAACGAAACCGGGTATCTCACCCTTAGCGAATAATTCCATTACTGTTTCTTCAAATCTCCTAATCTTAAGCATGGTCTTATACATTTCGAGAAGCTTGCTTTCGCTTATATTTTTCTCCACTATAAACACCTAGGAATGACTCCTTTTACAAAGACCGTTGTAGTGGAGATTAAAGATTTAAAGTCTGAAAAGACAAAAAATACGTGAAGGCGTATTATTTTGGTAAGAATATATGATCTAACAGCTCCAATATGCTTTGATAGCGATAATAATGTATCTATCCCCAAGCCGAAGTCGGCTGAAATGGTTGTTAAAACAATAGGCCACGACTTAGTACTTAGCGGTATGAAGATCTTCAGGTATCTCAGTAATACCGTATGCTTTGACTTCCACATGGGTACTCATTTCGACATACCGTCGATGTTCGCTTATGATACATTTAATCCGTTGAGGATATCATTCGAGTTTCTTGTGAGGGAAGCCATTATAGTAGACTTAGAGCAAGAATCTAGTAGAGTTGACGATAAGCCGATAAGAGTAGATGATGTACGGAGTAGAATCGATGAAGACCTATTCATAAACAAGCCTAAAACTAGGAGACCCGCTCTAATTCTACGTACTGGTTATTCTAGGTACTGGTGCAACGATAATACACGGTACATGAGGTTCCCTGGTTTCTCGAAAGAACTAATAGAATATATTGCATACAAGCTTGAGCCGCCCTTTATAGGAATAGATGCTATATCAGTTGATAGAACCGTAGAGTATAGATCACTAAGCCTCTACCCTGATGTTGATGCGGATTTTATAAATTTGTTGAAGGAGCAAGAGTATACTCCTTTCTTAAACCATGATACACTTCTCAGAAAGAATATCCTCATATTAGAGAACCTATACTTAAATGATGTACCCAAGAACATTACAAGAGGCCTAATAATACCAGTACCATTGTTTAGATATGAGGCTAAGGGTTCAAATAAGCCCCTAATAGCTGCAATCCCTTGTAGG
>CAZWTS010000127.1:0-4881 GCA_964637085.1 uncultured Desulfurococcales archaeon
AACAATTGGGACTTCCGCCTTTCCAAATCTACGATGTTCGTGCCTTCCGCCAGTATGCGGTAAGAATACTGGTTTTAAGCAAATATACCTTTTAAGACCGGGGTCTCTAACCACTATGTTGTCGTAACTCCATTTACCAAATAATTTTATTTCAGTAACTTTCACAACTACGCTTTCATCAACCACTATGCATCACCATTATTCTCTGCATAACCAAAACTATTAAGTCCCCCTTAAAACTCTTACGTAGCGTGTGTTTAATAACTATACATCATAGGATATATCATAAAAGGTAAATTAAGGTGTTTTGGTCAATACGATATACGTAAAAACTTGTTTTAACTATTTGAAACATAGTAGGGGATGTAATCAAATTGGATGAACTCTTACTCGTAGAAGAGGTAGTAGCAGAAATAATTCCTGGCGAATTCATTTATACTAGGATAAGATTTAAACTTGAGGATGGTAGGTATTTTTATCTCTACAATATCCCGTTCGACATAGCAATAGCTCTTAAGAAAATGAATGGTGAGGAAATAGAAGATGATAGGGAAAGATTAATGGATATATTGATGAGTATGCCCGAAGTTCTAGAGATCCTTGGTAGGCATTTAAAACGCGTAATAATAAATGACATTGATTATAAAACAGGAGCATATAGTGCTATAGCCGAGTTTAGTGATGGAAACATGTATGTTAGAAGGAAAATGGTTCCAAGTCATGCAGTTTTTCTTGCAAAACTCGTGAATAAACCCATATATGTTAGAAGCGAATTAGTTGATCAACAAGAGGAATTCAGAGAATATAGAATATTAGAAGACGAGTATGATAGAAGATATGATGAACAAAGCGATGAATTCGCTGAAGACGAATACGAAATAGATGATTTCATCTAACAGGTTTCTGTTTCTTACCCAGATATAATGCTTTTAGGGAAACACCGTTAACCATTATTACTTTATATCTTACACCAGGAATATCGCCCATCGATCTTCCTCTTGGCCCTCCTATACCCTCAATAATTACTTCATCGTGTTCATCAATATAATTTATTCCACCATCGAATGGGACGAAAGCAGTTACTACTTTCCCGTTCTTAGCTAGCTGTACCCTTACACATTTTCGTACAGCTGAGTTCGGCTGTCTTGCTTCCACACCGACTTTTTCTAAGACAATTCCTCTAGCCATTGGTGCTCCTTCTAGTGGGTCGTGCTTCTTCTTTAATCCAAGCATTTTTATCTTGAATTCTCTTTGACTCCACCTAAACTTTAACCTCTTTTTCCTCAGCTTTCTAGCAGCGAATAATCCATTAGGTGCTTTTTTACCAGCCATTCCATATCATCCCGATTCCGTTAATCTTTAAACCTACTAATCGAATTTCTTTCTCCTCTTTAAAAACTTACCTAGTATTTAAGCTATTATTACAGCATCTATGTCAAAGTATCTCTTGAGTATAAGTTTTGCGCGTGTAACATTTTTGCCTCCCTTACCTATGGCTATTCCTTTATCGCTTGGTTCAACACTTACATAGACGACTTTTTTTCCTCCTGGCCTATTTGCTACTCTTACTTCTCTAACTCTAGCAGGGGTTAAAGCGTATCTTACTTGGTCTTCTAAGTTATCACTATAACCAACTATCTCAATGTTTTTCCCCAGGATCTTTCTTAGTTTTTGTACATAAAGTCCTCGGGGACCTACAGCTTTTCCCACTTCGTCGGGATTTACTAGAAAAATTATTCTTTCATTTTCATCGTCTACTATACAGTCTCTTACATGTACTCCTGTCAATTCATGTAGTAGTGCCATGTAACGAAACTCTTCTGGTGTTAATTTTATTGATCGATTACTTCTCTTGCTCACTCACTCTCCTCCTCCATAACTATGTCTAAAATATTTGATTGTCCGGGATCAACTATAGCCATAGCGGCTACACTGAATGGTTTTCCAGCAAGCGTTCCTAATTCTATATTTGTTCCAGGAAACTTATATACTGGGATGTTTGAGAGCTTTGCATAGTATTCTATATCTCTCTTAAGCTCTGGTGGTGCATTTGCAGCTATTACTACTAGTTTTGCTTTTCCATGTAGGACTAGTTTTAGTGTTTTCTTGCTTCCTAGGATTACTTCTCCTGTTTTTATAGCCATTTGTAAAGCGCGTACGAAGTCTATTGTTGAGACCATTTCTTATCACCTGCTCTTCTCTATGACCGCTTCAATGTCTTCTTCTTCCTCTTCCTCTTTAGGTGTGTAGGGAGTCATATATATTTCTACAATTCCTGTTCCAAGTGGAACTTGTTGGCCTATTATAACGTTTTCTGTTACACCGAGTAATGGGTCTACAGCTCCTTCTGTTGCTGCTTCTACTAGTTTTTGTACTGTCATTTCGAATGTTGCTCTTGCTAGAACACTTGGTTTTTCGCCTGCAATACCCATTCTTCCTACTTGTCTTATTCTCCCAGTCCATGTCATTATGTCTGCTAGTATCATTATGTGCCTAATATCCACGTCTAGACCCTGGTCTTCTAGGACTTCTTTTATCTCTCTAATAATGGCTGCTCTTGCTGCTTCTATTCCTAGAATTGCTTCTATTTCAGCTATGTTGTTTGTATAGATTCTCCTATAATCTACTCCTGGTACTTTCATTACTTCTGCTAAGTTACTTCCCTCTGCTACTAGTACGTATTCCTCTCCTCTCTTCTGTATGATAACTTTTGTTATTCCCTTGATTCCTTTGATCTTTGCGTTTGCTATTTTTGTTCTTATTTTTTCTATTTTTGTATAATCTACTTTATCTGGTCTGAGCTCGATGTGTACTGTGTAGGGGTCTTCGGGGTCTACGTAGACTTTTCCTAGTCGTAGTTTTTCTAGAACGCTCACAACATCTTCTACTTTTACTCCTTTATCGCTGAGCATTTCTGGGTCTAGGATTATCACTGCTCCCTCATAGGGATCTACGTTTATTTCCTTGGATACGTTTTCTATTGTTGTACTTTCTATCTTCCTGGCCACTTCTTTCGCTTTTTCTTCGGAGTACTTGTATTCATCTATGAGGGGTATTTCCATGATTGGAGTGCCTGGCTTCTTCCTAGCATCTACTATTTCTATTAGTCTTGGTAGGCCTAGTGTTACGTTGAATTCTCGTACACCAGCGTAGTGGAATGTACGTAGGGTCATTTGGGTTGATGGTTCTCCTATGCTTTGTGCAGCAACTGTTCCAACAGCTTCTCCGGGTTCTACTAGGCTTTTCTCATACCTATTTATTGTCTCCTCAATGATCTTCTCTAGTTCTTCTACTGTTAGTCCTTTTTCCTTGTATTTCTCAATTACTTTTTCACGTGTTTCATTGTATACTAGAGCGCTTACTTTTCCTCTCAGTTTTTCTTCTAGGATACTATCTATTTGTTTTATTGAGCGAATCTTGTTCTTACTCATGTTCTCCACCCTATTACTTTTTCTATAACTCTTTCAACCTTCACGGCTTTTCCGTGGTCGCTCATCATGGGGTTGACTCCGTCTTCTCCATATAGGAACTGTATGATCTCGCCTGTTGGTAAACGTACTGTTCCATCATATTCTACTTTCAGATCTTGGAGTGCGTTTATCAATCTTCTCTGCATGTATCCGCTCTGGCTTGTTCTTACGGCTGTGTCTGTCAATCCTTCTCTACCAGCTGCAGCGTGGAAGAACATCTCTATGGGTGTTAATCCATCTACGAAGCCGTGGGCTACGAAGCCCCTTGCTTCTGGTCCTAGGTCTTTGGGTTTGAAATGAGGCAGTGTTCTGTGCAGATATCCTCTTGTTATTCTCCTGCCACGTATAGTTTGTTGTCCGAGGAGGGCAGCCATCTGAGTGAGGTTGACTGGGTTTCCTCTAGCACCTGTTCTAGCCATTATGATTACTGGGTTTGTTAGTGTGAAATATGGGGTTATGGCGTCTGCTACGTCGTCGAGGAGTTTCTTGGATAAGAGATCGATTATTTCGTCTTCTAGTGTTTCCTCAACAGTTCTGCCTGGTCTGGGCTCCAGTTCTCCTCTGTGATACTTTTCTATTAACTCGTATACTTCTTTCTTCTTCTCCTCTATGATTTCCAGTATTCTCTTCTTAGCTTCTGGTGGGAGCAGTAAGTGGGTATATCCCATTGTGAAACCGTATTTCTCGGCAAATCTTAGGAACATTCTATAAACATAGTCCATGAACAATCTCGCGATGTCCTCTCCGTATTCTTTCACGAGCCAGTGGATTAGGCTTTCTGGCTCTTCTCTACCAATACTTGCTTTGTCAAGAACTCCTTCTAGGAATACACCGTTCTTAACTATAACTATGCTGTCATGTGGACAATCCTCGTCAATACATCTCAGTGCTGTTGCTCCAGCTATTTTTGCTGGTCTCTTATAGTTGAAGTCTTTCGGTAGGAACAAGCTTATTAACTGTTTTCCTGTCCAGTATGGTCCTGGTTTTAGAATAGCTGGTTCTGGAAGTTCTCCGCGGTAACCAGCTACTCCTAATAATTCTATTACATCTTCTCTTGTTAGGAGTGTTGATTTGTTTGTTAAGAGGAATGCTCCGCTGATATAATCTTGTAGGCCTCCAATAATTGGTCCTCCATAACGTGGTGTGAGGATATGTTTCTCAACAAGCATTAATAGTCTTGCTTCAGCTCTTGCTTCTTCGCTTTGTGGTACGTGGAGGTTCATCTCGTCTCCGTCAAAGTCTGCGTTGTAGGGTGGACACACTAGTAGGTTTAATCTGAACGTCTTATAGGGTAGAACTCTTACTACATGTGCCATTATCGATATTCTGTGAAGTGATGGCTGTCTGTTAAATAATACTATGTCTCCGTCGCGTAGGTGTCTTTCAACTATAAAGCCGGGTGCTAGTGTTT
>CAZWTS010000128.1:0-7345 GCA_964637085.1 uncultured Desulfurococcales archaeon
TACCTTTTATTACCGCGCCTCTACCAATCACCGTTACATTACTCAATACATACGATCCCGGGAAAGTCTCATTATATGTTCCAGCTTCAACATAAATAATAACTGAGTCATAGCTTGAGTCATTAATGAAGTTGAACGCTGCCGTAAGATTATCGAAATAATAGTCAGCTGCAATAGCTGAAGCGGTTTGATTAACAACTATTGTTATCCCTGGCGATGCGTTAACAATTATTGGATAAGTTAGTGGTATCACTTGTAGTATTATTATTGCTAGGAGTAGTTTTCCTAGAACACGAGTATACTTTTTCACTGCTAGAACAACTCTCCTACTACTTTCTATTATGATACTTCCATAAGTTTTTACTATAAAAAATTTACCTTTGAACACGGGCAAGCAAAAATATGGAGAAAACGATGGAATAGAAATATTATAAGGGGAACGCGCCATTAGACTATGCGGAGAGGTGAAAAAGCATTTGTATAGTTAAGAAAGCCGTTGGCCTCAAATCATTAGGCTATGAGAGTATTATTGAATGCTATATAAGTGGGCATGTGAGAGATGAAGAGAAGGCAAAGAAAATTATTAGTAGAGTCATAGAATTGCTAATAGAACACGTAGGCTTGGTAACTCCTACTCTAGCGGGTAGGGAGGTTATTGGTGGACGATTCATACTATACAAGTATAGTCTAGGCGATCTAGGTGAGTGTAGAATCATAGTCGATGGTAAGAGGGACTTCACGGCTCAGATGACTATATGTTTATTGAAGGAGAAGTTAGAGCCAGGCATACTGGGTGAGGAATACTATGGGGTTTCTAGAAATACGGGGTTTGCAGAAGCTCCTAGAGGCGTTATAGAGGGGTTCCCCCGGGGCCAGAAGCTTATTCCTAAACCAGTAGTATATGCGGTTAATGGTATACCTAGAGTTAGCGTAGAGTCTTGGAGACTAGTTGTAGAGGGATTAGTTGAGAAGCCCTTAGAGCTATCATACGAGGAACTATTATCTCTAGGCCTCCAAGCCGTTAACTCGATGTTCCACTGTGTTACTGGGTGGAGTATAAGTGAGAGGAAATGGGAGGGCATCCCACTTAAAAGAATAGCAGAGCTAGCCAAGGTTAAAAACAATGCCAAGTGGGTTCTAGTTGAAAGCCTAGACGGCTATACAACTATTATCCCCATAGAAGACTTCCTACACCCCCAGAGCATACTAGCATTAAGAATCGATGACAAGCCCCTAAGCCCCGAACACGGATTCCCCGCTAGAATATTCATACCACACCTCTACGGCTGGAAGCACGCTAAATGGGTTAAACGAATCATCTTCCTTAAAGAATACGTTGACGGCTACTGGGAGGCTCTAGGATACCATGAGAGAGGGAATATTTGGAGAGAAGAAAGGTTTAAAGGAACATAAACGTGTTTATATGGAACTCATAGACTATCTCGGCCTACGGTATACAAGGTAGTATTTACCCATGTACCGTCTCTTTGATACTTGACCTGTTTCTAAGACTCTTCTTATAATCTCATTCGGATTGTAGCCGTAGTTCATTAGTGTTCTCCTAACTTCGTCTAAGCTCATTGGGTGGGTGCGGGTTATGTCTATTACTGCTTCGATTGGGTTTGGATAGGTTTCTAAGTGGAATTCTGCTTGGGGTAGGGTTATTGGTGTTTTCCTAGCGCCTAGGATTTGGGCTGCTTTTAGTATGCGGTCGCTTGTTGGTGGTTTAACCCATTCCTCGGCTGGTGGCCTTATCGGCGTGTTTATGAAAATGTTGTCGGGTTTTATCTCCTGTATTCTCTTTGCTAGTTCTTGAAGGTGGGGTATGGTGTCGTTGATTTCGTTTACGAGCATTACTTCTAGCCATAGGAAGCCCCTGTATTTTCTACGGAACTCTATTAAGCCGTTTAGCATTTCCTCATATCTTATTGATGGGTGTGGACGATTTACTATACGGAATATTTTCTCGTTAGCAGCGTCTAGTTTAGGTGATACTAGATCGGCTTCTAGTAGGCTTTCAGCTACTTCCTCTACGTAGAGTAGGCTTCCATTTGTTAATACAGCTACTTTAAGCCCTGTCTCCTCCCTCGTCTTCTCTATGAGCCAGCCTAGTTTTGAGTGTAGAGTTGGTTCTCCATCTCCTAGGAAGGTTACATAGTCTATTTGATTGCTTAGTTTCCCCGCTACTTCTAGTATTTCTAATAATATCTCATGAGTTGGAAGCCACTCCTTCCTCTCAACTGTGAGAATATTTGTTCTACCAAGCTGGCAGTATATACAATTATAACTGCATGCTTTAAGCGGTACAACTCTTACTCCAAGGCTCCGGCCGAGCCTACGGCTTGGTACTGGACCGAAGACGTAGCGGTATTTTTTCTCACTCGTTTAAACTCGCCTCTCTACGATACTATGTTCTAGTAGTCTAAAAGTTAATACGCGTAGCGATAGCATAGAGAGGGGATAGGAAAATACCGGGCTCTTCTACTTAGGGGGTCATGGTTTAGGGTGTAGAGGTACTAGTGTTTTCCCACTGTTGGGTTGTGTTGTTCTTGTTTATGGAAATACTTATACTCTACCCGAGATTACTTAGAGTTGAGGAGGGAAACCATGAGCTTCCACGTAGTGGGCAAGAAGGTTAGATTATCGAGAATACTACCCGATGGGAAAGCAGTAGTCTTCGCTTTCGATCACGGATTAGAGCATGGCCCCCAAGACTTTCCTCCATGGCATATTGATCCGAAGACTATTTTATCAAAAGTTGTTAGCGCTGGTGTAGACGCTATAATGCTCTTACCCGGTATGGCTAAGCAAACCTATGAGGTATGGGCTGGTAGGACAGCACTCATAGTAAAAGTTACTGGTAAAAGCGTTCTTAGGCCAAAGGAGCAGCAATTAGTGCAGAGCCCAGTAGGTGTAGTTGAGGAAGCAGTAGCACTAGGAGCCGATGGTGTTGCAGCAACAGTTTACTGGGGCTCCCCTCAGGAGGATGCTATGCTACAGGTATGGACTGAAGTAGCCTTTTCGGCTGAAACCTACGGGTTACCCGTACTCCAGCTAGCTTATCCCCGTGGGCCAACTATACCCAACCGCTATGATGTTGAAATAGTAAGGTATGCTGCTAGAGCGGCAGTAGAAGTTGGAGCAGACCTCATTAAGACCTATTATACTGGTAGTAAGGAGACTTTCGCTGAAGTAGTAAGAGCTGCTGGCGGAGTACCCGTTCTCATGAGTGGTGGTGCGAAGGCACCTAAGCCTATAGACTTTTTAAGAGTTGTAAAGAACGTTATGGAGGCTGGTGCTAAGGGGGTAGTTGTTGGACGCAATATCTTCCAGAGTAGGGATCCCGAGGGGATGGCTAAAGCGATAATAGCAATAGTGCACGAAGGCCTTGAACCCGAAGAAGCATTAAAATATGTTAAGGAGTAAGACCTTCTCCAAAACCATAGGGTCTGGAAAGCGTTGACGGACGTAGTAACTATAGGCCACATATTAATGGATATGAGGGTACTAGTAGACGAGTTTGCAACACCCGATAAGGAGGCAACAGTCTATGATATCAAGTATGGTGCTGGTGGATCCGCCGCAAATACTGCTGTGGGAGTTGTCAGACTGGGTAAGCGGGCATCGGTTATCGCTAAGGTTGGTATGGATAATTTTGGGAGACTAGTATTAGAGGAGATTATGACTAAGGGTGTTGATATTTCTGGTGTTAAGATAAAAGTTGGCGGGGATACTGGTTTCACAATAGTATTGATTAATAGTCATGGAGAGATAATAATGTATGGTTATAAGGGTGTTAGTGAGGAACTATTACCCGGAGAGATAAGTCGTGAAGTAATAGAGAACGCTAAACACGTACACATAGCAAGCCTAAGAATAGACACAGCAGTACACGCAGCGAGAATAGCGAGAGAAGCCGGGAAGAAAGTATCATGGGATCCCGGTAGGAGGATTGCTAGACTAGGATTAGAAAAACTCTCAGAAATAATTAGGTTATCAGATATCGTCTTATTGAATGAGAAAGAAGCCGAAGAAATGACTGGGTACAAAGACTATCGGAGGGCTGCGAGAGCAATAAAGGAACACGGAGCAGAAATAGTTGTAGTTAAACGTGGTGCGAAAGGAGTCTATGCTCTAGGAACTGGGTGTGAAATAGAGCTACCAGCCTATAAGGTGAAAGCAGTTGATACAACGGGTGCTGGAGACTCCTTTGCAGCTGGACTCATAGTTAGCCTATTAGAGGGGAAGGAGCTACGCGAAGCATTAGAGTTTGCCAACGCTACTGCTGCATTAAAGGTTACGAGGCTTGGAGCACAAGTAATACCGACGCGTGATGAAGTAGAAGTATTCTTGAAGCAGCAGAAGAAATTCGAGGAAATACTAGGAGATCTTGCAAAGAAGAGCTTAGAAGAATAAGAACACCTATAGACTAATATTTTACTATGTATTCCTAAACCTCTAGGCGTATGAGAAATGGTGAACCATGCTAGCCGAATCCTACCACTAATACTCCTTGCGTTAATCCTAGCTTCTCTAACACTCCCCTCCATTACATGCTTTGGGGAAGATGAGAGATATTTAGCAACTATTTATGTTCCAACAGTTATCGACGAAGCTAAGGGCGAGGGAGGTATTGTAAGAATAGGTGTCTACGCTGTTGAATCAAGTGAGCCAGGCGTAGTAGTTGAGAGTATGGCTTCAGTAGCTGATGATACGGTTTATGCTGCTAAAATAGCCTATATAGTTGCTGAGAAAATCCTTGGAGACCTAGGCCCATACGAGTACCATATAGTAATAGAGACTACTGGTAGAGTTGCTGGACCTAGTGCTGGAGTAGCCTTTACGGTCTTGTTAATGGCGGCTGTTCTAGGCGATAATATTAGTCAAAACCTATCAATGACTGGCGCAATAGCTGGTGATGGTGGAGCTGAAGGTGTTTCCGGACTCG
Organism: uncultured Desulfurococcales archaeon; assembly: GCA_964637085.1. Lineage (GTDB taxonomy): Archaea > Thermoproteota > Thermoprotei_A > Sulfolobales > WANQ01 > JALWGO01. The sequence continues at coordinate 4,949 of CAZWTS010000128.1, forward strand.
TCATAAAGGCTAAAGCTACAGCTGAGAACGGGTTAAAGGAGATAGTAGCACCCTACGTCATAATGGCTCCCCACATATTAGATCAAATCCTAGAATACAATATTACTGTTAAACCAGTCGCTAATGTTCTCGAAGCATACTATGAGGCTACGGGTAGGAGGATAACCATACCCTACGTAATTGATGTTCCATCACCAGTAGCACAAGTATTCCAAGACTATGCTTATAAGGCTATAGAAATGGCTAGAGACAAGCTCAGCGAAGCAGTAGCTAAGGCTAAGAAAGCTTATCCCACTATAAGTACTGCTACGATAAATAATACAGTAGAATTCGTTAACACTCAGTTAAATAACGCGTATAGAGCTCTTAGCACGGGTGCTTTCTACTCGGCTGCGAGTCTAGCTTTTACAGCCTATGTTAATGCTTCAACTCTAAGTCTTTACGCTGATATAGCTTCGGGGCAAGTGGATCCCAAGGAATACCGTGATAAACTATATAGTGATGCAAAAGAGTTAAACAAGACCATATCGAGCTACAATTATACTACTCTCGGAGAATTCGAAGTAGTAGCAGCAGCATGGTATAGGATATACATGGCGCTAGAATCACTAAACCAGACAGGTAACGGCTACTACCAGGAAGCTGCAAACCTAGCCTATGCTGAAGCAAGACTAGATACAGCTAAATTCTGGTTCCAACTAGTCGATGAAGCTAGAATAGCAAACCCCATACCAGTAAACGAGACTCTAGCCGAGAAAATAGCTGAATACGCAGTAAACTATGCTGAGCTAGCCTACAATTATGTTAAATCGATTGTAGTTGAAATAGGTGCGAGTCAGGCAAGCATAAATGCACTTGACCGTGAATACGAGTTGTTTAAGAAGGCTACTAGTAAAGCTAAGCCTCCTCTCGCATATGCTTTTGCAGCCGAATTTGCTTCGAAAATCTATTATCCATTAAAGGGTGAAGCAACTATAGCTGAGTTATCGAGTCGTAAATATATTGAACGCGTACTAAACGGTTACCGTGAAATGGTCTCGGTCTTCGATAAACGGTTAATAGACAATAATATATCATTGATAATAGCTCCAGCCTACGTTGAATACTCTGAATGGGTTGGAGACCCCTACTCAGCTGCACAGCTAGTAGCAATGGCTGACGCCTATTTAACGCCCATATACTTCGCCTACATGAACCTTAGCATGAGTCTTAGTAAGACGTCTATTCGTACTAGTACTCTACTACCATTAACGAGCGAGTACAGCTACATATTCATAGTAGTTGTTGGAGTTAGTGTTGCACTCTCCTTTACCCTAGGCTTATATGTTGGCTCCAAGCTAGCTCTTCCTAAAGAAGTCGAGGAGATTAGGAGATCTCTTAGAAGGAGTAGCTGATTCCCTCTTGGTCTCCGCGAGTTTCTCGTATTCTTCGAATATTTTCTTGAAGTCTTCTTCAAGCGTAGTCCTTAGCCTCGGATTATATAGTGCTGCTGCTGGATGATAGGTTACCGCTAAGAGAACCTTATTGCCCTCTAATACGGCTTCAACTATCCTGCCATGGCTTCTCGTCATACTAGTCCATTTAAGCCCTGCTCTATTATAGAGTGTTCTAGCAGCATGTCTACCCAAGGCTACTATCATTTTGGGTTTTATGAGCTTTATCTGCCTCCAGAGATAGGGTATGCATGCTTCTATTTCTTCTTCTCTTGGATCACGATTGCCTGGTGGACGGCATTTCACTATGTTTGTTATATAGACTTTACTCCTACTCAACCCTACAAGACTTAAGAGGTGGTCTAGGAATTTTCCAGCCGCCCCCACGAAGGGTTTACCCATAATGTCTTCTCTTTCTCCGGGTGCTTCTCCAACGAACATTATGTCTGCTTGTGGGTCTCCATCACCTGGTACAGGGTTTCTACGCGTCTTATGGAGGGGGCATTTCTTACAGTTTCTTATCTCCTCTATTAATTTATGCCACTCGTCTAGAGACAAGGCTTACTCGCCTTCAACGAGTTTACGGGCTAATAGTTCCGCTATACCTTCTAGTTCCCTATAGGGTTTACTGGTTTTAGCGCTTAAGTCTAGTACTAATGGTGTTATAGCTATACCCTTCTCAACATGGACTACGTAGACATCGGTATTGGGTTCGGGGTTTACTGGTTCCCCGTAGAGCCAGTAGTATGGTTTGCCCCGGGGATCTATTCTCTCCTCGAGTTTCTCGTTCCATCGGAGCCTTGCTGCGGGTACTACTCTTACTACTCCACGGTATTCTCGTGGAAAGTTAACGCTTATTACATCTACGTCTCGCGGGAACCCCTTCTCTAATATAGTTGATACTATTGTTTTTATCGCCTTGATTAAGAGTCTCCTATAGTTTTCGTAGTGGAATTCCTCGGCA
>CAZWTS010000129.1:0-2984 GCA_964637085.1 uncultured Desulfurococcales archaeon
AGAGATAGAGTACTTGTTAGTATAGGTAGTGATTATTATATATACACTTCTCCGGAGAAGGCTTTATCAATAATAAATAAAAGGATAGAAGAGCTTGAAGAGTCTCGAAAAAACATTGAAAAAGAAATGTCGAAAATATTAAGTAGAATAGAACAGATAAAACAACAATTGGCAGCTCTACAAGAAACGGTTTCGAAGCAAGAAATCAAAGAGTCAAGGAAGTAATTAAGCCTTCTAAGAATGCATATATTTATACTTTTGTTTTAAAGTGTACTGAGGTATCTTAAATGTTCGATAAGTTACGAAAAGTATTCAGGAATATAGTTGATGTTGTTGCAACTAAAACCATAACCGATAAAGACTTTGAATTGTTACGTGAGAATTTAATTTTAGAATTAATAGAAAACGATGTAGCATATCAAGTAGCAGAAGAAATAGTTGAAAGACTTCGTGAAACAATTATCGGATTGAAAGTGCGAAGAACCTCGGGTAACGTTAAACAGATAGTTTACAGTAAACTAAAGGAGTTATTACTAAGTTTTCTAGAAACACTTGACTATTTCGATTTATTAGAAGAGGTTAAGAATAGAAAACCTCTTCTAGTAGTATTTCTAGGTGTAAATGGTGTCGGAAAGACTACTACTATTGCGAAACTTGGGTATATGTTTAAAAAGAATGGATTCAAACCTCTCTTAGTAGCTGCTGACACATTCCGGGCCGGGGCTCAAGAACAGTTATTAGAACATGGTAGAAGACTTGGTTTACAAGTGTTTTCAAGACCTTATGGAACCGATCCAGCAGCGGTTGTTTACGATTCAGTTATTTATGCCAGACAGAAGGGATTCGATGCTGTTCTTGTTGACACAGCTGGTCGTATGCATACTGATGTCGATTTACTAGAAGAACTTAGAAAAATTGTGAGGGTAACAAAGCCTCATTACAAGATACTTGTTGTTGACGCTTTAACTGGTAATGATGCCATAGAACAAGCTAGAGTGTTTAATGAGAAAATAGGTGTAGACGGTGTAATAGTAACGAAAGTAGATGCAGATCCCAAAGGGGGAACCATTCTTAGCGTTTCATACGAAATAAAACGACCAGTAATCTATATAGGTATGGGTCAGGGATACAATGATCTACGGAGGTTTGATCCCCAATGGTTTGTTGAGAGAATATTGCATTAGTATCCTGCCACGGAACTATAGAGAATAATATTTAATATACCTCCTCTCCTCTTCTAGGTTTAGGCGATATTGAAAGTGGGGCTTCGAGAATTAATTGAATCATGGCGCAAAATAGTAATGCTTGCAAGCAAGCCGGACAAAGAAGAATTAATGTTATCTATAAAAATAATATTCTTAGGTTTCACTATCGTTGGCGTTATAAGCTTCATAATAAAATACATTGCATCGATCCTAAAGTTTACACCATAATGAAGGTGTAAGACGATGGCTTCAAAACATAAAGCGATATATGCGGTACGAGTTACTGCGAGACAGGAGATAAACGTTGCATTACTAATGGAGGCTAAAGCAAGGGCAAGTGGGCTAAAAGTGTATTCTATACTAGTACCACCTGGTGTGAAAGGATATGTAATGATTGAAGCTCAAGGCATACATGTTATACAAGAGCTTGTTAGAGATATGAAACACATCAAGGGCCAAGTTAGCGGTCTAGTAAAATACGAAGAAGTAGAGCGAATACTAAAGCCAGCGCCCGTTATCGAAGGATTATCAGAGGGTGCGATTGTTGAAATAATTGCAGGACCATTTAGAGGTATGAAAGCCCAGGTTGTGAGAGTTGATAAACAACGAAACGAGGTAGTATTAAATATCCTAGAAGCATCTTATCCGCTCCAGGTAACGGTTCCGGCAGATTACGTGAGACCAGCCAAGCAAGGTGTCTCATATGCCTAGAAAAAAGATAATAAAAATACAAGTTGAAGGTGGAAAAGCTCACCCAGGCCCTCCTATAGGGCCAACGTTATCACCGCTAGGCCTAAATGTAGCTGAAGTAGTACAGAAAATAAATGAAGCCACAAAGAAATTCGAGGGAATGACTGTTCCCGTAGAAATAGAAGTTGATATGGACACGAAGGAATACACAATAAAGGTGGGTATTCCTACAACAACGGCTCTTCTCCTAAAAATGGCGGGTGCAAAAGAACCATCTGGAGACCCAGCGCATCAGAAAATAGGCGATGTATCCTTTGAGAAAATAGTTGAAGTAGCTCTGATGAAGAAGCCGCAATTGCTAGCTAAAACACTAAAAGCAGCAGTTAAAATGATCCTAGGGTCAGCACGTAGTATAGGTCTAACTGTTGATGGTAAAGATCCTAAACAAGTAACTCGTGAAGTCGATGAAGGTCTCTATGATGCTATTTTATCTAAATATGAAAAAGAATGGATAGGAGGATAGAGAAATGAGCTTTGTAAATAGGTCAATGTTGGAAGAAGCAGTAAGAAGGGCTCTAGAGTCAAGTCCTAAGAGGAACTTTAAACAATCAGTGGAATTGATAGTTGTTTTACGAGACATAGATGTAAAATCCCCGGAGGGGAGGATTAGAGAAATAGTATTCTTGCCACACAAATTTAAAAAGGATGTAAGGATATGTGTGGCAGCTGAAGGCGACATGGCTTTAAAAGCTAAGGAGGCGGGTGCATATCTCGTTTTAACAAGAGACGACTTAAATAGGATACAAGGAAATAGAAAGGAGGCTAAAAAAATAGCGCAACAATGTGACTGGGTTCTAGTTAGGGCAGACTTGATGCCACTTGTAGGTAGAATACTCGGTCCAGCCTTAGGTCCCAGAGGAAAGGTTCCAACACCAGTCCCGATGAATGCTAACATAGTTGAATTACTAGAAAAGTATCGTAGGGCAACAATGATAAGGACTAAAGATCAACCACAAGTTATGTGTAGGGTTGGTACAGAGGATATGGATATTAAAGAAATAGTTGATAATATTCTTGCGGTATTATCAG
>CAZWTS010000130.1:0-4319 GCA_964637085.1 uncultured Desulfurococcales archaeon
GAATACCATAAATCCTATAAGGAGGATAATATACTAGTAATAGTATTATCGTTTAAACAGAAAATACCTCCACATGAATTAGGAAAACTATCTCGTATGCTTTCATCTAAATTAAATATACGTGTTAAAGTAGTACCAAAATCCAATGATGTACGTCAGCTTGCAACACTAATACTTCATCCCGCGAGAATACTGGGCATAAATACTGTATGGTTGCCTGATGAATCAACACATTATGTTATTAGGGTGCCTAGATCCGATTATAGGATAATCTCCCACACACGTGAAATATATGAAAAAATATTATCCGAGATTATAGGACAAGAAGTTGAAATAAGAGTTACAGACATATAACCTTCACTGATCAATACTATGTTAATATAAGTGGATGTGCACGAGTAAGCTCTCTAAGAACTATAGTAGCATACATACCCTTCCTAATCTTAAAAGATAAAAGAACCCTTATGATGTCTTGGTCCCCTTCCACTATTCTTAACTGGAGATCATAAACTCTCATTTTAACTGGTCTCCTATATGAGAGTGCTTTCATTTTTAGTTCTCTTATGTAGAAGTCCTTTGAGGTGATATTCTCAAGTTCGAGCACATATTTACAGTGGTCATCGCATTTATTTAACTTATATCCAGGCACTATAATTGTATCATTTAATTTAAGATTATGGAATCTTTTTTCTTCAATTTTTAAGCTTAACATGAGATTAAATAGATATGATTGATATGCCGATAGGAATAACTTAAGCAATCTTTGATCTATACTATGTATGAGAATGTTGTAGCAATTCTTTTCTTTTATTTCCCTTAACGTAGTGTAAACGCGATTCTCTAGGTCTAGTCCTAGAGTGTGGAGGATATCGTTGTGACTATAATATGTCTTCCACATCTGCATTCTCCATTCAATAGAATCTTTACTCTCAGTTGTAAATGGCATATTAATTAATGTGTGTAGTAAGGAGCACCAATCGCGTTTTACAAGATATTTTCCAAATAAGTGTGTAATTGGTCTTCGTGTGCCAAATCTTTGATAGCCGTAATAGGCTGGTAAATCTCTTTGTTCGCTAAGCTTATTGTAGTTATTAAGAAACTTATCTAATTCATTATAATTCATTGCTAATGTTATAGTGAATCTATTGCCCCAGAGTTTTCCTCTAACCAAAGGTTTAGTAGTAAACCCTATGAGAAAAGCTCTTATATTACCTCTAATAATTACACCGGGAAGTAGTTCTCTTCTTTGTATTTTAATGTGTACCAATTGGGATGTTGCGGCATACTTATCTTTTAGTCCAGCAATAGTTATATGAGACAATGGTATGCGGAGGATTTTGCTAAGAATATTTAGCGCCTCTAATGTTGAAGTATTTTCCTTATATAATATGTAGACCGCATAGGTTCCACTTCTGTTTCTGCTCATATCATATTTTCTACGAGTAAGATAATTTGAAACAGGAACACCCGTCTCATCTATTTCCTCAACAATGAATTCTTTGGGGCTCCCCCTACGTTTTAAACTCTCTATCTTTGAAGCATCTAGTACATAATAATATATGCCTAGAACATGTTCAAGCTCATAGGGTGAACGGTCACCTATAGTAATTTTAATTCACCCGTTATTTCATCTATTTTTCTAGAAGGTGCAGGTCCTATACCAACACAAGTTTTAGTCCCTGGCTGAAGCTCTGTTTTCCCAGCATCAATTATGAGGGCTACTGGGAGACCTTTAATCCGTGCTCTTTCATAGATTTCTATTAATTCTTTCTCACTATTAACTCGTAGTACGACCTTTTTCTGCCCCTGTTCTATCCATTCATTAACCCAGGACTTTTTATCTCGTAATGCTTCAAGTAGTGCTGAAACAGCGGCATGGGCTACTTGAGCTGCTAGCTTTCCTTTACTCATTTTCAAGTCTGCTCTAACTACAATTACTTGTTTATACTCCTCCATATAGGATCCCTTAATTCTTGATAGCATAACTATTTATTAATCCTAAATTAATTTTATACTTGGCCCGCAGAAAGAAAGTATATGAGGCAAAGAGAAATGGCGCTAGCTACAAGAATAAGATTAGCGGCAATAGTAGAAACTACAACACCACCTACATGTTCGAGTTGCGGTAAACTCATCTCACCTAGTGAGCGTGGAGTGGCATTCTACTGTCCAAATTGCGGGAGAGTATTGATTTGGCGCTGTAATAAATGTAGAAAATTAACGGTTAAGTATAAGTGTCCTCATTGCGGGTTTGAAGGACCATAACTCGATAGGGTATATACTATGGCAAAACTACTCGTAGTATTAAAAGTCCTTCCAACAGATATAAACGTGGATTTAAAGAAGGAAATAGTAGATAAGGTCTCGGAGAAACTCCCAGAAGGCTACGAACTTGCGAGATATGATATAGTACCGATAGCTTTCGGCTTGAATGCCCTTAGATTATATGTACTAATGCCAGAGGATGAGGAAGGAGGTACAGAGAAACTAGAAGAAATAATAAAAAGTATAGAGAAGGTGAGTGAAGTAGAGGTAGAAATGTTACATAGAATGAGTTTTTAGGAGGCTAAAAGGCTGGAAAACTATAGAACCAACAATATTTCTTAAAATGAATAACCTTATTATCCCATCTAGAATCAACCAGGTTATTAACAACTTAGTCACAAGACAGATGCTGCCCAGTCCAACATAGTGTAAGATATAAATAACTATCTCTAATCTCTAAGATATTATACTGGAGCAAATAGGGGGAGATATTATTGACTAGTACGCGTAGGGGAAGGAGGCCTAGAAAGGAGTTAATCCTAAAAGTAGTTGAAGCAAAACAACGTGATGTAGGAACGGGATGGGCTCGTATAGATCCCATAGTAATGAAGAGAGCTGGTATAAGTCCTGGCGAGATAATAGAAATAGAGGGGCGTAAGGTAACAGCCGCTAAGGCATGGCCAGGGTATCCGGAAGACGAAGGTTTAGAAATCATCCGTATGGATGGCTTAATGAGAAAAAATGCTGGTGTAAGTATTGGTGATAGGGTTATTGTTAGAGTTGTAGATGCTAAACCAGCTAGTTTAGTAAAACTTGCCCCAGCAGATTTTGTAGCTACAACAGATCAAGGCTTTACAGGATATGTGCGTAGAAAATTAATAGATAAGCCTGTTGTTGAAGGGAACATAATATTAGTCCCAGTCCTAGAAAAACCATTGCCATTTATAGTCGTGCAAACTAAACCAGCAGGAGTAGTTATTGTAACTAATTCAACACGATTACAGATTTTGCAAAAACCAGTTGAAAGATCGGCAGCCCCGAAGGTAACATACGAAGACATAGGTGGAATGAAACATGTTATAAAAAGAATTAGGGAATTAGTAGAACTTCCTCTTAGACATCCTGAACTATTTAAGCATCTAGGAATAGAACCGCCAAAAGGAGTGTTACTCTACGGTCCCCCGGGCTGTGGAAAGACGCTTCTTGCTCGAGCTGTTGCTAATGAGACTGATGCATATTTTATAGCGATTAATGGTCCGGAGATTATGAGTAAGTTCTATGGTGAAAGTGAGGCAAGGTTAAGAGAAATATTTGAAGAAGCTAAAAAGAATGCGCCAGCAATAATATTCATAGACGAAATTGATGCATTAGCACCAAAGAGGGATGAAGTAGTAGGAGAGGTAGAGCGCCGCGTAGTAGCTCAGTTACTGGCACTCATGGATGGCTTGGAGACTCGAGGTAATGTTGTTGTTATTGCTGCTACTAATAGACCTGAGGCTGTTGATCCAGCGCTACGCCGTCCAGGTAGGTTCGATAGAGAAATAGAGATAACACTACCAGATAAGCAAGGTCGTCTCGAAATACTACAAATACATACTCGTAACATGCCTTTAGCAGACGACGTAGATTTATATAAACTAGCAGAAATAACGCATGGCTATACTGGTGCCGATCTAGCAGCTTTAGTAAAGGAAGCTGCAATGCATGCATTAAGAAGATATTTACCAGAAATAGATTTAACAACAGATAAAATACCATCACGCGTTCTTGAAAATATGGAAGTTAAGATGGAAGATTTCATAGTAGCATATAAGGAGATAGTTCCAAGCGGTATGCGTGAGATTTATGTTGAGGTTCCTGAGGTTCGTTGGGGTGATATTGGTGGTTTGGATGATGTTAAGCAGCAGTTGAGAGAAGCTGTTGAATGGCCACTAAAACACCCAGATGCTTTCAGAAGAGTAGGCATTCGTCCTCCGAAAGGCGTTCTTCTCTTTGGTCCTCCTGGTACTGGTAAGACTTTGTTGGCTAAGGCTGCTGCTACTGAGAGTGGTGCT
>CAZWTS010000131.1:0-9803 GCA_964637085.1 uncultured Desulfurococcales archaeon
GTTGTTTCTTGATAGTGGGATTGGTAGAAGTCTTGTAATGATATGGCCCCTCCGCCTCTTACCCGAGGACACGGAACTGGCTAGAGAACTAGTATATAATGCATGGAAGTTTTCTATTAACGGCGGCTTCTTACACACTATTGTATCGAGAGCTCTAGGGTCATATATTACAATGCATTTAGCGGACTCTCTCCTATTAATAGGGGATCGTGAGAAATACTTGAAGTCTCATGAATGGCTTATAAAGGCTTCCGAACCCTTGGGACAATGGTGTGAAGCGCATAGTCTTAGAACCCTTAAGGGTACTGTTGGCGACTTCCCGCATGGGTGGGCGAGTGCAGACTACATAATGTTAGCGCGCAATGCGATAGTACACGAGGATTATACTTCTACACGGCTATACTTGTTTAAGGGTGTTTGGGAGAAATGGGCTGAACATATAGTGTTTGAGTCAAGAACTATTCGTGGTAGGATAAGTATTGAGTTAAGGAAAACTGAAACAAATACTCTTAGTATAAAAGCAAGTATACCACAATATTATATGGTGGTATTGTATTCTCCGATAAATACTGTAGTAGAAGACGTAAAGACCAATGCTATATATGAAGTAGGGGATGATCATATAATATTATATGAGCCTCCTAGAAGACTAGAAGTAACATTACGGTACCGTAGACTACAATAATAGGGCTGGTAGGGTTATTGCCAACACTATTATTCCAGCTGCTATGGGGAAATAATGTAATGGTAGCTTACGTGACAATATAGTCATAATTGCTATACCTATTAAACCGGCTATAAAAGCTGATACTAGTGCTACTATACTGGTATACTCGAGTATGAATCCCTCAGATAAACCCGTGTAAAGGCTAGCTATCAATATTACTGGTATTGATGCTAGGAAACTAGTTCTCACAGCCTCCCAGGCAGTAAAACCAAGTAATAATAAAGCTAGTATTGTTAATCCGCTCCTGGAAACACCAGGTAGTACTGCTACCCCCTGCGCTATACCTAGGATGACATAATCTGTTAGGGCCATCTCATCGAGCTTCTTTGATCCACGTATACTTACGCTTTTCATTAAGAAGCCTAAGGATACTAGTGCTCCTCCTATAATAGTAGAGGCTATATCTAAGTTTAATCCGCTTGCAATTCTATTATAAGCTAAGTATATGGGGAATCCTACAATTAAACTAAAGATAGTAGTATAAATCCATAAGCGGGTAATAGGATTTAATTTTAGCTTCAATAACCCCTTAATAGCTTCAATTATATCTCGGTGGAAGAATACTATAGCCGATATAAGAGTACCGAAGTGAAGGAATAGTGAGATACGATATGCTTCACTAATACCATAACCAAAGAGACCGGCAAGAAATAATGTTACTTGTCCACTACTACTCACAGGTAACCATTCAAGTAATCCCTGAAGAATGCCGGCAAGGAAGGCATCAATAATAGATGTCATTTTCCTCCATCTACGCGTTGTTAGATCCTCTACGGATATTAAATCTTAGCTCATAAAGCCATGAATGAATTATTAATATACCTGGAGCACACAGTTATACTCTACAAGAAAACTATATCTAAGGGTGAGCTTAGTCTTGACAGATTTTGAATGGTATCTAGACTTTGTGGATAAAAACTATGAGCCTAAACCAACGGACATTATAGTAGTATTTAGGATAACACCCGCTAAAGGATTTAGCATAGAGGAGGCTGCTGGAAGAGTTGCATCTGAAAGCAGTGTTGGTACATGGACTACTCTCTCGGTTTTACCGCCGAGAATAAAGGAGCTCATGGCCAAAGCTTACTGGTTTAAAGATATGGGTGATGGTAGTTGGCTTGTAAGGGTAGCATATCCAATAGACTTATTTGAAGAAGGAAGTATTCCGAATCTAGTAAGCTCTGTTATGGGCAATATATTCGGTATGAAAGCTGTTAAGGGTTTAAGAGTAGAGGACATATACTTCCCCGAGGAATACATTAAGCACTTTAAGGGCCCGGTTAAAGGTATTCAAGGTGTTAGAGAAAGCCTAAAAGTCTATGATAGACCAGTTTTGGCCACCGTACCAAAACCTAAAGTAGGCTACGATCCAGACGAATACGCTCAAGTAGCCTACGACTTCCTATCTGGTGGAATAGACCTTGTAAAAGACGATGAAAACCTTGCAAGCCAGAAGTTCTGTAGGTTTGAGAAGAGATTAGAAAAAGTAATGAAGATTATAGACAAGGTCGAGAAGGAGACTGGTGAGCGTAAAGGCTGGCTCGCCAACGTTACCGCTCCCGTAGAAGAAATGAGAAGACGTATAAGACTAGTAGCCGACTACGGTAATCCATTCATAATGGTAGACTTCGTAATAATAGGGTGGAGCGCGCTACAAGAAGTAAGAGAACTAGCTGAAGACTATAAACTAGCAATACACGCTCATAGAGCATTTCATGCAGCATTTACTAGGAACCCAATGCATGGTGTATCAATGTTCGTGTTAGCCAAACTAGCAAGACTTGTAGGAGTAGATCACATACACATAGGTACTCCTGGAGTAGGAAAGCTTGAAGCAAAAACAAGAGATGTAGAAAACATGGCTAGCCTACTGAGAAGCCAGGAATACAAGCCAGCAAGAGATGATTTATTCCACTTACCACAACCATGGCATGGTCTTAAACCAGTATTTCCAGTGAGTAGTGGAGGTTTGCATCCAGGAACCCTACCCGAAGTAATAAAACACTTAGGAGTAGATCTCGTAATCCAGGTTGGCGGTGGAGTACTTGGACATCCCGATGGACCACATGCAGGTGCAAAGGCTGTAAGGCAAGCAATAGATGCTGCGATAAAAGGTATACCTCTAGAGGAGTATGCAGAACAACATAAGGAGCTTAAACGCGCGTTAGAGAAGTGGGGAGTTGTTAGACCAGCTTAGAGCGGCAAACCCGTTTTAATCTCAGATACTATCACATCCATGAACCATTATTTTCTATACTATTATCTTATATTTTTAGAAGGATACAGATAGTATTCATAGTTTTTATAAACTTTTAGACATAAATCCGATATCTATAGAAGTAATGATATTTAGTCTTAAAGAAAGGGAGAGAGGTATGCTTAGATGCCCTCCATGATAATAGTAATGATGGGTCCTGCTGGCTCTGGTAAAACTACTCTAACAGCAGCATTAGGTAAATGGATTGAGGATAATCAAGAGTATAGTGTAGGCTATGTAAATCTCGATCCGGGGGCACGTATACTACCCTATGAACCTGATTTTGATGTGCGTGAATGGTTTACCATAGAGAAGATTATGGAGAAAGAGGGATTAGGACCCAATGGTGCTATGATTAGGGCTTCAGAACTCCTAGCTGAGCGTAGAAGAGATCTCCGTAAAATAATAAGGAGTATGAGAAAGGAGATAGTAATAATTGATACACCAGGTCAGAGTGAAATATTCATATTCCGTAAAGCGGGACCCAAGATAACTGATGCATTAAAGTTTATTGCGACTACTATAGGTGTATACTTAGTTGATCCCACTATAACTTCACTCGTAAGCGAGCTCGCTACAAGCCTCTTCATGGGTTTAATAATACAATTACGTCTCGACATACCAGTAGTTCCAGCAATAACAAAAGCCGACATAATTAAACTAGACTTAGGTGAAACCTTCTATGTGGGACTTGAAAAAGTGAAGGAATTAGCAGAACAAGAATTAAGGGGCATGCTTCAAGAAGTAATACCTAAAATAATAAACGTAATGATTGAATATATGCCGCCAGTAAGAATAGTAGAGGTATCAGCAAAAACCATGGAGGGCGTAGAGGAACTCTATCAGCTGATATATGAAACATATTGTTCATGTGGGGATCTAACATAGAGTAGGCGGGTCGGTGGGGTAACCGCTACCCCATGGGGAGGGGGAGCAGTCGGGCTCCCCGAAAACCTCTTCATCCCCTTTGAGAGTTGTGTTACGATGTCTTATTTTATTATCGCTATTTTAGGCTATGAGCGTGTATTAGGTCGCTTATAGTTTTCTTAAGATTATCGTCTATTTGCGCCGCATAGCTATATGCTTTATCTATTCGTGGTTTACCATAAGCTTGACATATCATTGGTATTTGTATTGTTATTTTTTCGCCACCTACTTCTTCTTGTTCTTCTACGAGGGCTAGGATTAAAGGTGCCCATATGGTTTGTCCTTGAACTACTATGTTATTTGATGGACTATTCTTATCTACTAGTATATTGTCTATTATTTCCAAGAGTATTTCATATGAGGCTATCTCTCCTCTTAGACGTGCTCTCTCTTTTCTCTTCTTCCTCGGTATGTTGCTTAACCTTGTGTAGAGCTCATCTACTTTTTTATCTATTTCTCGATAAACATTTATCATGTCATAAATAATGTCTTGTACGTCTATTCTTTGGGGTTGTAGGATTCTCGTGGTATCGCTTATTTGTTTCTCGACTTTTTTCTCCGGTAATTTTAGCTTAAATAGAAATAATTTTGCAAAGTTATTTTGTGTTTTAGGGTAGAAGTAGAAGTCTACGTGTGCTCTATTTATCGTCTTACGTGTTGGGTCGTGGACTGTTAGTTCTCTAAGAGGAGTCCATACATGAGTCCATGCGACAACATTATATCTTTTTAGACATTTCTTTAAACAGTATTCGGGTCCCTTAATTTCTAATTCCTTTGAGGGTCTAAGTACAAGCATAGGGTTGAAGCCTCTACTATTCTTTTTCACTCCCCCTATTTAGGTGTCAGATGGTTGATCCTTCTTCACTCCTCCGCTTATTGAGCCTTCATCATCCCTGCCTTCTTCTTCTAACCTAGCTATTATTCTTCTCGCCACTTTAGTCATTACTTCTACTCCCCTAGACATATATTCTGTCACAAGAGCTTCGGCTTCTTTACTAGGATACTCGTCCCTGTAATTCCTTAGTATTTCCGATATTTCATCTTCTACTATTAATAGGACTGGTTCTACTGGTGAAGCCCACTTGTTTCTCGAGTATTTTGCTTGTAGTAGTGTTTCTAGTATCTGTTTGTCGCTTGCATTTGATGGTAGCTCTTGAAGTGCTGCATAATAGTGTCTTATATAGTGTGCTATTATTTTCCCTACAGGTGTATTATTTTTCTTTATATCCCATTCCCCAAGCTCGCTATTATCGGTCATAACAGTATTTGTTGATTCTTCTACTACATAACCGTGTTCCCTTAATTTCTCGAAGAGTTTATCAAGATCCCGTATGCTCATTACTATGATTTTCATGTTTCCACCGGATTACTGTCTCCCTTGTTTCTTGTCTAAGCTATTTTGAAGCTATTATCTTTTCTCCGCGGAATAATTTAGCTGATATCAGTATTAGTAGAAGCGATGTAATTAGTATTATTATTGAGTGTAATATTAATTGGATAGTTTGGCCCTGAATATAATTGTATATAATCATAGCTGAGTGCGTAAAGGGTACTAAGTAAAGTGCTATCGTTGTAGTTAGGGGAAGCTTCGGTATATCTACGAAGAGTACTGCGAAGAATACTAGCGTTGCAGCAGATACAACTGCTGTTGAAGACGCTTGGGCGCCGCGGATAGTTTTAGAGCGTAGTACTAGGGGTAATACTATGGATGCTGTTAGTAGACTTGTAAGGAATACTACTGTTGAGTGGAGAGCTATCAATCCGGGATCTATAAGGGGTATAGGGGAACCGTAGGCTAGTGAAAGCGTGTAAAAGTATCCTATCACGCCTACGATATCAGCAAGTGCTGCAAGAGCTCCTAACACGGTTGCTGCAAACAATTTACCTAATAGAAGCTCAGTCCTTGTTACAGGTGTTGTAAGCAGGCTTTCAAGAGTTTTTCTCTCCTTTTCACCAACTATAGTATCGGACATAAATGATGATATCGGGGGTGTTACGAAGAGTAGTGCAAACATTAATATTTTAGCAGTATAGGCTCTCAACTCATCTAATAGGCTTGCGGGTTTTCCCCCCACGCTTGCATATGAGGGTTGTGCCACTATTAGTGGTGATCTAATAGAATCAGGATTCACGGTTATGTTTGCTAGTTCAGCCATGTACTCTATTTTCAGCTTGCTGAGAACGTCATTTAATTTATTTACAGCGTTGTAGACTATGTTTAAGGCTTCATTACTTTTGGCTGATCCTACCCTTAAGACTACCCTTAATATTCCCTGATTAATTAGACTTGTAGCATTCTCTATGAAGCCCTTAGGTACTAATAGTATTAGGTCGAAGTAGGGGTTTAGTTTGACGGCTTTCTCGTAATTATAGTATACTTGCACTATAATGTTCTTGCCCCGAGTCTCATTATGTATCATGCTAGTTATATTGTATGCATTGAATACGATATTATTTATCGTGCTAGTGGTATTATCCTCTATAACTATGATTAATTGTATGCTCTGTTCCTGGCTTAGTGTAAAAGCCATGAAGCCTAGAACTGGGAGTATTATTAGCGGTAGTAGTATAGTGCTTAGAAGAGTTCGCCAATCTCTAGATAAGTCTAGGAACTCCTTCCAGATAACTGGTTTTATTTTCTTCATTTCTCTCTACTCCTCTTTACCGCATTTACGAAGGCATCCTCTAGGTTTGTTCCACCGAATTCTTCTACTAGTTCTCTAGGTGTTCCTATGGCTATGATTCTACCGCGATCTATGAACGCTATTCTATCGCAAAGATATTCTACTTCGAGCATATTGTGGCTTGATACTATAACGGTTGCATTAGTTTCTTCTACGTATTTCTTAATTGTTTTCCTAACCTCAACTGTAGCATACACATCGAGTCCACTTGTGGGTTCGTCTAGGACGGCGAGTCTAGGTTTTATCATGAGTGTTCTCGCTAGTACTAAGCGTCGCTTCATACCTTTACTATAAGTTTCAGCTTTACTTGAAATTCTTTCCCCAAGCCTACTTAGTTTTACACCATATTCCGCTATTCTTCTTGCTTCGCGCTCATTATCTGCATACAATCTTGCATAGAATAATAGGTTCTCGTAACCCGTTAATCTCTCATAGACTCCGGCTTCTTCGGGCAAGTAACCAAGGAGACGGCGAACTTTATCTGCTTCACTTACGACGTTATAGCCGTATACCATTACCCTGCCTCTAGTTGGTTTTAGTAGTGTTGCTATTATTCGGAGTGTTGTTGTTTTACCAGCACCATTCGGCCCTATCAACCCAAATATCTCTCCTTCCCTAACAGTAAACGATATTCCTCTTACTGCGGTAATGGTATTGTATTTCTTCCATAGGTCTTCAATGATTACCGCTTCTTTCATCTTTCAACCCATTAAAGGTATTACTCGGGACATGAATGTCAAGATAGTATTATGTAGTTTTATTGTGTAAACCCGCATATACCTTGTTTGCTACAGTTCTTCTGAGACTAGAGTATCTAGAGTAGTAGTTAATAAACTGGGGTTATAGTGCATTGATAGGATTTAAAGAACGTGTCTTTGAGGTACTAGAGAAGTATGGTGATAAAGCCTATCTCTTATTAAAGACTATACTAGAAGTCTCAAGAGAGTATAGTTACCAAGGAAGAAGCAGGTATGGTGATTTCGATTACCGTGGTATTGTATTGAAACTTAAAGCTTCAGGCTTAGATTATAATCCTAGTAGCCTACTAAGGATATTAGAAGAATATGGTTTAATAGAGACAAGCTATAGAAGCAGTAATCAACACTGGTGGAAAGTAACAAATATTCAAGAATTAGAAAAAGCCTTAAGGGAATATGAGGGATTAGACGAGGGATTAGATGATCCAGAAGTCTTGTTAATTAAACTACAAGTACAGAGTCTCGACTTATACGGTATTAAGAGAATTTTAGAGAAAATGTTGAAAAAGAATCGTTTAACCGAAATAGATAGGAGAAGATTTAGGAAAATAGTATTTGAGGATTTAGAACTTCTTGTTAAAGTTTTAAAGAGAGCAATAGAGTACGAGGATTATCTTGAAAGTGAAATAAATGCTATGAGAGAAGTATTAACGATTGCTACTTTGATTGCTAAAAAGATGGGGCAACCAGCTATTGCTAGAAGCCTTGAAATAATTAAGGCTGTAGCAATAGAACCCGAACCTTAGTCTCCGGAGACTCATAAAATCCTATTAGGATATCGTTTTAGCGGCTTAATGGTATCAGTAGCGAGGAGGTTTCTCCATCACCTTAGGGTTCTGCGAGTGCGTAACTTCATCATCAATATATGTCATTGATAGAAGTCTTGTTTTAAGTTTTACCTTTTTCCTTATATACTGGGCTTAGTGTAATCATATTATCCCACGAGAGTGGAGCAGAGTTGCGTGTTGCAATAATAGGTTTAGGAGCCGTTGGCGGGCTTCTAGCATATATGGCTAAGAGGGTGAAACCTACAGTTATTTATCGTTCATCTATTTATCGCGAAGTATTAGAGTGTTTTAGGGGTGTCTATGTTAGGCTACCGGGCGGTGATGAAGTAGTTGAAGTCTACCACGGTTTCGCTAGTGAATTCAAAGAGTCAAGCTTTGACGTAGTCTTTATCGCGGTGAAAGCCTATGATACTCTTAGCGCTGCACGTGATGCCGTTAGACTTGTTAAAGACAATGGTATAATTATTGTAGTTCAGAACGGTATAGGTGGTCTTGAGGAAGTAATGAATATTGTTGAAAAGAATGGAAGGAATGTTAATGTTGCGGGGGGAGTTCTCACCTACGGTGTTACAACTATTAGGATAGGTGTTATAGAAGTGCGTGGAATAGGAGAACTATTGTTAGGATATAAGAATGGAGTTGGTGATATAGGGATTCTTAGGAAAGCTGCTAGTTTATTAGATGGTAATGTAAAAATAGTAGATGATATAGAACCTTATCGATGGCTAAAAGTTATAGTTAATGCTGCTATAAATCCGTTGACAGTTATAGCTAACGCACCCAACCGTGTTGTTCTCGAGCAAGAGGATTTTTGGAGAATAGCTGAGAAAGTCGTTGATGAAGGCAAGAAGGTGGTAAAGGCACTAGGTATTCCATTACCTGAGGATCCACTAGTTGCTGTAAGAAGAGTTGTTGAAAAAACAGGCAATAATATTTCGTCTATGCTTCAAGATATACGTAAGGGTAAATCTACAGAAATAGAATACATTAATGGAGCTATTGTAAGAGTAGGTAAGGAAAAGAATATAGAGACTCCAGTAAACTATATACTAACATTACTAGTTAAAGGTATAGCGGAGTTGAGGAGGTCTTGAGGAAGAAGGTTTTACCAACACATTTAATAAAAATGAAGAAACGCGGAGAAAAAATAGTAATGGTAACAGCTTATGACTATCCTACAGCAAAACTAGTTGATCAAGCTGGGGTTGATGCTATTCTTGTAGGTGATTCTTTAGGCATGGTGGTATTAGGTTACTCGTCAACGCTACCAGTAACTATGGATGAAATGCTCCATCATATAAGAGCTGTAGCACGTGCTAAGCCTAGGGCACTCGTAATAGGCGATATGCCCTTCCTCAGCTATGAGACAAGTACTAGAGATGCAGTACTTAATGCTGGACGCATGTTAAAAGAGGGTGCTGAAGCAGTTAAAATTGAGGGTGGGGTCGAAGTTGTTGATAAAGTTGAAGCTATGGTTAAAGCCGGTATACCAGTTATGGGTCACGTGGGATTGACTCCTCAAAGAGCGTTAAAACTAGGAGGATACAAGCTAATGGGGAAAAAAGTAGAATTAGCTGAAAAAATAATAGATGACGCTAAAGCGTTAGAAGATGCTGGAGCTTTTTCAATAGTAATAGAGTTTACTGTAGCAGAGGTAGCGAA
>CAZWTS010000132.1:0-5660 GCA_964637085.1 uncultured Desulfurococcales archaeon
AATATAATCCATTTATAATTATTACTGGTAGCGTTGCAACAGGCAAAACAACCCTACTTAGAGCTTTATTAACACTATTGCCAGATAGTATTAAAATAATAACAATAGAAGATACCCCAGAGCTACAATTGCCTCACACACACTGGGATCCATTAGTAACTAGAAAGACTCTAGGAGGATTATTTAATACAAAAATAGACATGTATGATCTAGCTAAATTTGCTCTCCGTAGAAGGGGTGACTACCTAATTATAGGAGAAGTCCGAGGAGAAGAAGCCCGCATACTTGCGCAAGCTAGTGTTTTGGGATATGGTGTTCTCACTACTTTTCACGCCGACAGCGCTAAGGCCGCATTAACACGCTTAACACTACCGCCAATATCATTAGACGAAAAAATAAGAACACATATATGGTCAATAATACATTTAAGAAGAGTTTTCCGTCAAGGACAGGGATATATAAGGAGAGTGTATGAAATCGTTGAACCAAGTGAAAAACATTTTAACAGAGTATTTGAATGGAATGAGAAAATGGATAATCATAATCCCAAAGATATTAATTCTCTTATAGAAAAAAGCATTGTTTTAAATAAAATAATGGAGTACAAAAACATGGATGCTAAAGAACTTAAAAAAGACATTATATTAAGAATGAATTTTCTAAAACAATTAATTGATAAAAACGTAAACACACAAGATGAAATACTATTACATGTTACAAAATTTTACAATAAGGTGGTAAACCATCATAGTTAGAGTCAAATACATTTTAACATACATGTATAAAACCAAGTATATATTCAAAAAAATAATAAAAAAATCAATAGACAAAATATTACTATTAAAAAAATTAATTGCTAATATGAGAAAATATTATAACATTGACAAAGAATTACTATACTTCGTTATTATATCCTCGATGTATGAGAGCATAGGGTTCCAATTCCTATACGTAATAAGTATTGATAAAATTACAAGAGTATTTAGTAGCATACACAAAGAATTAAGCAAATGGAAGAAGTTGGTACTTTTAGGAATGAATCCCCTTGACGCACTTCTATATAATGCCCTTTCATCTAGCTCCAAGAAATGGCGTGACTTCATTATTAATTATATAACACTACAGAGAATAGGCGGTTCGGCCGTAGAATTTTTTAATAGAAAGGTTGAAGATTCTCTTAATGAAATTAAACAAATGTGGAAGAGATATCAAGAAAACATCGTCTTTGTAATTGAGGTCTTTTTGATAACTATATTCTCAACTATAATAATTATGATAATGACGGTTTCACTTAATACATCAATGAACAACATGCTATTTATAACCGCATTATTTATTATCACCATAACAGCTTTTTCAATATTAATAATAGATAGAATGGCACCAACTGAAATAGGATATTACTCTCCTAAAAGATATTCAATAATATTATCTCTATTGATGTTAATTATTGGTTATCAATTGATTGATACGGGATTTTTATATCATAATAATGTTGTATTAAGAATGGTTACATTGACGACAATAACATTAATACCTCTGTCAATAGATAATTTCATCCATTACATGATAAACGTAAAGAAAGACAATGATTCAATATTAACAGTACTAGATCATATAATAGCTTCACAACGATCGGGAATTCAACTAACAAAACTTAAATCAACCGTAAATAATGCAAATTCAATAACACAAAGAATTAAAAAATTATTCAATAAATCATTAGATGACGAAGAATTGAGTAGCTTTAATTATAAGGAAAGAATACTTTCATCACTTATCATAGGTTTGAAATATGTGGGACTAATACCATACGAGATACTATTGAAATTGCGTAATATTTTGGGAGAGATAACAGGCATAGAGAATTCAACGCGAAAATCATTAAATATCCTGACCCTATTAACAATATTATTACCTTCCATCATAATGATCGTGCTCTTCCAGCTCGTGAATACAATACTTGGAATATATAAACCAGCTCCTATAAGGGGAAATTTCTATGCGAGCATGTATCTAAACAATAATACTAATGTTGATATATATGTGAACATTTATCTGTACTCAATATTGCTAGCTGTTTCCTTGAACATGATTACGAGTAAGGCTATAGATTTATCGTTAAGAAGTTATTGGCGTATACATATATCATTACTATTAATAGTTATTTCGCATTATTTGCTAACATCATTCATGTAATAAATAAGTATCTGGATATTCGGTAATATTTGATATTATAATGTTATCGGTGAAGTAGAATAATAGGTTACATCACCATGTTTGTCTACTAGAGCAAAAACTACATCTCTACCCCGTCGATTGGAAATTTCTATCATTTCAATTAACCTGCTCAATGATACCAAGTTGTTTTCCTCTAGTACATATATGTCTACAACTCGTGTACCCATGTTTATCGATAATAAATTATTTCCTAAGACTTCGATTCTTTTTCCCCTGTTTTTCAAGTCATTATAAACCGTAAACGTTATCCATACAAATTCACTTCCGGCAATCTTTAATAAATCCTCCATTTCTAGTATTCTATTATTATATATTATCTTTCTATGCCTCGTATATATCAACCATAGTGCCTCGACTATGGATAGAGTTTGACCACTACTATACTGACCACACTCATCGTTAACTACTATTAATGAATTATCTCTTACTACTACCTCTAAGGCCTCGTCGCCCATTGTATGAACCCCATCCACAATTGTGAGGCAATCATATATTAAACCTAACAACCACTTCACTTATACGGGTATTCGGAATGATTAAACCTATTGAATGGGCCAACGGAAAAGTTCGTTGGCTTGATGTTTCAAAAATACCCTTCGAGGAAGTCTACCACGAATCAAATGATCTAGAGAGGCTAGCACAGGCCATAGAGAAAATGGAAGTGCGAGGAGCTCCTGCAATAGGTGTTTTCGCTGCCCTAAGCCTAGCTGCTATTGCTTTGAACATCAATACTACGGATCTTACCTTGTTTTTAAAAAAGATTAATGAAGCAGCTAGCAGGTTAAGAAAAACAAGACCCACGGCATATAATCTGTTCTGGGCAATAGATAGAGTTTTAAAAAGAATTGAGTTAGAAGTATCGAAGGGATCAGATGTAGATAAAGTTAAGGAAGCAATAGTAGACGAAGCTTTAAGGATACTAAACGAAGATATAGAGCAAAATAAAAGAATGGGAATGCATGGTGCGACTATAATAAACGATGGAGATGTTATTTTAACCCACTGTAATACCGGTGCCCTAGCCACTGCTGGATATGGTACAGCATTAGGTGTAATAAGGGCGGCATGGGAGCAAGGAAAGAAAATAAAAGTTATAGCAACGGAAACAAGACCACTTCTTCAAGGAGCACGACTAACTGTTTGGGAACTTGTAAAAGAAGGGATTCCCGTCACGTTAATAACAGACAATATGGTAGGTTATATATTATCAAAAGGACTAGTAAACAAAGTATTAGTGGGAGCTGACAGAATACTGCTAACCGGTCACGTCATAAATAAAATAGGAACATACACCATAGCCGTGTTAGCTAACCGACACAATGTACCATTCTACGCTGTAGCTCCTACATCAACTATAGACCCACAAACGAAAGTAGAAGATGTAATAATTGAAGAGAGGGATCCCGATGAAGTTAGAACAATATTAAAGAAAATATACATAACTGTACGAGATGTCCCAGTAATTAACCCAGCATTTGATATTACACCCCCAGAGCTAGTAACTGGCATTATAACTGAGAAAGGGATCATCTATCCACCCTATGATAAAACAATAAGAAAAATATTATGACGGAAAATTACAGATAACACCAATCACATAATATTATTTTATATTAACCTCTACTATTTTACATGGCTTCTATATTTAGTGGTGGGCCCGCGGGGACTTGAACCCCGGACCTCCGCCGCGTCAGGGCGGCGTCCTAACCAGGCTAGACGACGGGCCCATTATAGAGGTGTACCGAGAACTTTCAGTTACAAACTCATTTTTAAGATTTTATTATCTATAGCGTATATCTACTCAACCTATTTTTATTAACGGATTAGTTGTTTTTCTTGAAATTTTATATAGTCAATGTAATGTTTATAAACGTGTCTCATAAAACCCCATTTGAGGTTAGGAAAAATGCCAGTGGAGATATTCGATAAGGAGGAATTTAAACGAATTGCAAAAATAGCTGAAGAGTGTCGTGTTAAAAAATTAAATAAAGAGGGTATAGCTAAGGTAAAAGCACGCACGAAAAAGTATCTTTACACTATTAAAGTAAAAATAGACGAACTTGATGTGTTTCTAAAAGAACTGGAATGCAAGAATATCGTGGAGGTTTAATTTAACTCTATTTTATCGCCGTTACTCGGAACTAGTACATTAACACCAGTTATTTCTCTCAATTGTTCAGCTAATTTTAACGCTGTTTCTTCTTCGCTATGAACTATTATTATATGTTCTAGGTTCTTAGCGGATCTAACTATATCCAATAGTCCGTCTTGTCCAGCGTGACTAGAAAAATCGAACCATTCTACACGTGCGTTTATTAATGGATATTCATCACTGATTCTTCCTTTTTCAATTATATTTCTACCTGGAGTATTTTCTGCTTGATAGCTAACAAGAAACACAGCGTTTTTCTTTGAATCAGATATTTTCTTTACGTAGTATAATGCTGGTCCTCCCTTAAGCATTCCAGCTGAAGCTATTATTACACTAGGATTACGCCAAGCTCTTTTACGATCACGCCAACCCCTTACTCTCTTGAATATAGATACTGCTTTTTCAAGCAAGTCTATTCTATGTATAAATTGTTTATTGTCTAACATTATATCTAGTATCGTTCGAACCATTCCGTCATAATACACATCAATATAAGGTAAATGTTCTGCAAGTAAACATAGTATTTCCTGACTTCTACCAACACTAAATGACGGTACTAATACGGTTCCGCCTTCATCTATTACCTCTTTTACAGCATTTATGAAGGCTTCTTCAACTTTTTTACGTGGGGGGTGTTTAGTTACGCCATAAGTTGCCTCCATTATCAATATGTTTACATCGTTTATTCTCGAGGTATCAGCTGGTTTGGTTAATTTTGTTTCAATTGTATTAACATCACCGGTGTATAATAATGTGTTTTCACTAATATAGACTTTAGTCATAGCAGAACCTGGAATATGTCCTGCATCTATTAATTCGATCTGGAACTCTCCCAAATCTATCATATTATTATAATTAACTGTTTCCGCATTTTCGAGCATAGATAATACTTCATTGTATTCAAACGGTAGATAGTATCCCGATAATTTGAGGAAGTCCTCTAGCATATATCTTGACATTTGAATAGTGGGGGGAGTTGCTATCATCCTAGGAGATGATGAAACATAAAGTAATGGTATAGATCCTATATGATCTAAATGTACATGTGATGCCACTATACCTTTAATGTTTAATGGTTTCACATGTAACGGTAATTGAGGGATATCGTTTTCATCAAAATTAACCCCGTAATCTAATAGTAAACTCTTATCTTTATGTATGACTTCTATTGCAGCTCTACCCACTTCACGTCCACTACCAAGGATTCTTATCTCCAAACCCATTATGCCCGCCATCCTCATTTTACTTCATTAGATTCACGTCTCGC
>CAZWTS010000133.1:0-4157 GCA_964637085.1 uncultured Desulfurococcales archaeon
ACTTTGGAACTCACGGTTATATGGAGTTCTTACCCGGAAAATATGTTGGTTTATCGTGGAGTTGTTGGCCCGAGATATCATTAGATGACGTCCCACATATATACGTGTACGTAGTATCTAATCCGATGGAAGGCGTCATAGCTAAGCGTAGAGGTTATGCTGTAATAGTAGACCACTTATACCCAGTTATGGCTAGACCCCACGTACTGGACGAGCTTAGTAGTCTTCTAAACCAGTACCTTAAAGCCGAAGCGGTAGGCGATTATGAACGTGCTGAAATCTTATTAGAGCATATATTGTCTACGGCTAAGAAAAACAATATAAGAGTACCAGAGGGTCTCCATGGGAGGAAACTAATAGAATATTTACATAGGTACATACATTTAATAGACGATAGCCATATCAACCTAGGACTCCACGTATTTGGAACCCCACCCCGAGATCTAGGAAAAATAGCTGACTATGTATTAGCTATAATGGAGGGTACAGCTGATTCGCCTGTAAAAGCAGTTGCCGAGTACATGGGGTTAAAATATAGTGAGCTTGAAGAAAAACCATTAGAGTACAATCAAGTCTATATGAGTACTAATAGAGAACTATTAGAGAAGACTAGGAGTATTGTGAGAGAAACAATTATTGAATTACTAGAGAATAAGGTGGAGGAGGAAGGAGAAGTCCTAGACATAGTTAAACGATGTATTAGACGGGTATTAAGACATGATATAGTTGGTAACGGAGAACTAGAGAGACGAGTAGTTAAAGCCTTTTCTAAGGCCCTAGGGATAGCTGGCCTCATAGTAGAGTCTTCTAGGGAAATAGACTCACTACTCAATGTGCTAGACGGAAAATACGTTGAACCAGGGCCCTCTGGAACCCTAACACGTGGTAGAATAGACGTGCTTCCCACGGGTAGGAATTTCTACCTAGTAGATCCACGTACTCTTCCAACTAGAGCTGCATGGATGGTGGGTAAGAAGACCGTAGAAAAACTTCTAAAATACTATGTGGATAGGCATGGACGCTACCCTGAGAGTATTGGTGAAGTTCTATGGAGTATAGATGCGTATAAAGCTGATGGTGAGATGCTTGCACAAATATTATACCTATTGGGAGTTGAACCAGTATGGAGTGATAATGGTGTTGTCGAGGGGCTACGTATAATACCCTTAGAAGAACTAGGTAGACCTAGAATAGACGTTGTCGTAAGGATCAGCGGTATTGTAAGAGACACTCTACCAAACTATATAGAGCTAATAGACAAAGCCGTATCCATGGTAGTAGAACTCGATGAGCCGTTAGATAAGAACTATGTGAGAAAACACTACTTGGAAACCATTAGGAGACTAGTAGAGAAAGGCGTAGAGGAGGACAAAGCGAGGGAACAAGCTAGGTATAGGGTTTTCGGAGCACCACCCGGCGCCTATGGTGCAGGAGTAAACCTTGCAGTAGAAGCATCTGCTTGGAGAAATACTGAAGACCTCGCTAAAGTATGGATCCAGTGGAGTGGATATGCATATACCTCAACAAGGCATGGAGAACCAGCTCACCGAGCACTCATATATAATCTCTTACACGTAGACTTAGTAAACCGTAACCACGTGAGTGATGAACATAATATACTGAACTGTTGCTGTTACTTCGCCTACCACGGAGGCTTCTACAATACCATTAAAACGTTGAAACAGGGAGAAATAGAAGTTGTTGTAACGGATACGCGTACACCACTAAAGCCAAGTGTCCATTCTATTAGAATGGAGATAGAGAGGAGTATACGTACACGACTATTAAATAAGCAGTGGATAGATGAAATGAGGAAACATGGATATCGCGGAGCAAATGATATGCAAAGAAAAATACTACACCTATACGGCTGGGCTTCAACCACACGCATGGTCGATGACTGGGTATTCAATGAAATAGCTAGGAGATACGTATTAGATAATGAAATGAGGGAATGGTTTATGAAACACAATATTTACGCACTAGAGGAGATAACGAGAAGGCTGATAGAGGCAGCCGTTAGAGGGTTATGGAAGCCGCCGAGAAAAATACTCGAGAAGCTAAGAGAAGTTTACTCAGAGATAGAGGGAGTATTAGAAGACGAGATAATAGCCGCCAGCGATATACAGGGCGGCGGCATAGAAATCATTACCTTTAATCAAGTTGAAGAGTGGAGTAGTAGTCTAAGGGAAGTAGATAAGATATTAAATGATATTAAAAAGAGTAAATAGTTGGATGACGATGGTTTCATGAACTCGGTTCTTAACGCTAGTTATTTTAACCTCCTGTTACGGTAACGATATATGTGCACCAATTATCATTAAAAGGTGCAGTAATTGGATAGGAATAACAGACACCATAGAATAGTGTACCCGTTTACAGCTATAGTTGGTATGGAGAAAGCAAAGAAAGCACTACTTGCCGTAGCAGTAAACCCCCTGATAGGCGGAGTACTCTTACGCGGCGATAAAGGTACAGGTAAAACTACTCTCGTGAGAGGATTAGCTAATGTTTTACCAGAAATACCAGTTGTAAAAGGATGCCCCTTCAACTGTAATCCTTTCAATCCATTAGAAATGTGCGATAACTGTTATAACAAGTGGAGGAGGGGTGAAGAGCTCCAAGTAGAGTATAGGAAAATGAAGGTCGTAGATCTTCCACTAAGTATAACTCCTGATAGACTAATAGGTACTATAGATTTTGAGAAAGCTCTACGAGAGGGAAAGAGGGAGCTAAAACCGGGAGTACTCGCTGAAGCAAACCGCAACATACTCTACATAGACGAGGTAAACCTATTAGACGACTATATAGCAGACCTCATACTCGATGCAGCAGCCTACGGCTGGAATATTATCGAAAGAGAACACATTTCCTTCCGTCACCCAGCAAGATTCATTCTAATAGGAAGCATGAACCCAGAGGAGGGGGAACTGAGACCACAAATCCTTGATCGTTTCGGACTCGTAGTAGATGTTGAAGCACCAATGAATCCCGAATATCGCGCTGAGATAGTTAGAAGAGTAGAAGAGTTCAGTATTGATCCTCTAGGATTTTACCGTAAATATGAAGCCTTAGAGAAGGAGTTAACGGAGAAGATAAGGAAGGCGAGAAAACTAGTTACAAAAACCGTAGTAGACGATGAGCTATTGAAGCTACTTGCTAAAACACTCGTTGAGTTAAAAGTGAGGACTTGCAGAGCTGAAATAACGATTATTAGGACGGCTAAAGCTCTAGCGGCACTAGATGGTAGGAGTAGAGTAGATCTAAAAGACTTAGAGGAAGCACTAGAACTAGCTCTTCCCCACCGATTAAATCTTAAACCAATTGTTATGGATAAACAATTGAATATAGATAGAGTAAAGGAGCTCTTAGAAAAACACGCCACTAAAAACAAGGTAAACAAGGGAATAAGTCATAACAATAAACACAGCTTAGAAGATAAGGCGAACCGTAATAAGTTTAGAGAAGGAGACCATATGGAACCAGGCGATTCGTATACGATAATACCCCCAGATAAGAATACTAAATTTAACTTAAGCTATGATTATTCGAAGACTATTAAGGAGAAACCTCTAGGTATTAACGGGTCTAGGCGGATATGCAAAACTATTTTAAATAAACCATATGGTGTACCCATATCGTATGTTACTGGTGTAAAACCACCTATAGACGTAGACCTTGTAGGCACAGTAGTAGGCTTAGCCGCTTACAACGTCATAGTTAACGATACTCTCGGAGACTTACTATGGGATCTATTAGCTGTAAAAACGAGGAGAATAAGAACGCCTAGTCTTACACTAATAGTTTTAGATACTAGTGGTAGTATGAATGTGTCTAAGCGTATAGCATTAGCTAAGAAGATAGCGTTAGAACTAGTTGAAAAGTCATATAGTAGTAGGAATAAAGTATCACTAATAACATTTAGGGGGAGCGGAGTAGACATCTATGTTCCCCCAACGAGAAAATACAGTAAAATAATAGCATTGCTCGAAAAAGCGTCTTCCGGAGGAAGAACCCCCCTACCTGCTGCTTTAAAAAGAGCCTATGAAATCATTAAAGTATTCAAAACAAAGCATAGAGACTCTTTTATTAGAATGATTCTTATAAGTGATGGGAAAGCAAATAAGCCATTAAACAATAATATAGGGTTAGAAGTA
>CAZWTS010000134.1:0-8694 GCA_964637085.1 uncultured Desulfurococcales archaeon
ACTATTAGGCTATCACAAATCTCAAGAATCCATTTCATGACCATACCATGACCTTTGTGAGGAGGCTGAAATCTGCCTGGGAATAGAGCTCTTAAGCACGTAGTATTCTTATGCAAATCTTATCACCAATATTCAGCCTTAGTTTATCTGAAGCATTACCCATATTAACGCCTATTTCAAGTAACCTAAAACTGTTAACATATAAAGCAATTTCCCCTCTATTAATTAAAGAAAAAGATCTTGAAGTCAATGCCTTGAATATCTTATCATTAATCTTTATTTCAACTTCGCTGTTTAACGGTAATGCTTCATAATTGCTCACTCTCACATTTAGCGCCACATTACCAAACTTATCTATGTATATAACTTTGCCACACAAACTTTCACTTTGATATAAGTCTTCTATTTCAACTATATTAAAATCTAGCTTTACTATGTCCCGTATACTTAATGATTTACCAATGACGTCAAGCGGTATATTCTTTGAGAGTAGTGCGGCCACTGGAGCAAAAATATCACGACCGTGGAAGGTATTAGAAGTAGGCTTAAGAAATAATCTTTCGTTTTCTATTAATCTTATATGTTCAATACCATCATAAATGATGGCTGGATACAGTACACCATTATCCGGACCAACAAATAAATACCTTCTCGTTTTAACAACAATTGCCCGTCTCTTAGAACCAACACCTGGATCAACCACAACTAGAAAAATAGTATTTTTAGGAAAATAATCTAGGACCGATAATAGAATATACGCCGCTGTATTTATAGAAAAACTAGGTATTTCGTGAGAAATATCTATAATCTTGACATCTGGATTCATTTTTAGAATTACAGATTTCATAATACCTACATAAGGATCTCTTAGACCGAAGTCTGTTAAGATACCTATATACTTATACATCTAGCACCCCGAGTATCAAAATAAATGTCCCCTAATAAAAAAGAGCTGTATGATGATGAAAAATATTTAGGTATGGCGTAACAAGATTATGATATATTTTAGGAGGACAAGTATAGTGAAAAATGAGAAAATATTTGAATTAAATATAAGCGATAAAGCAGAGAGTCTAGCTAAAAAATATGGTTATCTACCTTATATGGTTCAAAGGTATTATGAAATCTTTAGAGACTGGAATGAAGTGATATTATTCCTTGAAGGAAACGAAAAACCATTACCGAGATCTATACGATGTAATACATTACGCATAGACTGTAGTGTATTAGAGGAAAAAATGACTAAAAAAGGAATAATACTTGAAAAAATAAACTGGCTTCCACATGGATATAGAGTTCGTAAATCACTCCTACCTATAGGTGCTACACATGAATACCTTAGAGGATATTATCATATACAAGGAGCCGCATCAATGATCCCTCCACTAGTTCTGGATCCCAGACCTGAAGAGTTAGTTTTAGATATGGCAGCTGCGCCTGGGAGTAAAACAACATATATAGCTCAATTAATGGAAAATAATGGTGTAATAGTTGCTGTGGATAAGGATAGAAGGAGAGTGCGGGCACTGCTATCTAATATTAATCGTCTAGGTGTAACTAATACATTAATAATAAGAATAAATGCACTAAACTTGGATAAAGTCTTTAGAATAAGATTCAAAAAGATACTACTTGACGCTCCTTGCACGGGTGAGGGACTAATACCGCTGTTACCGGAACGGAAAACAAGCAGAGCGCTAGAGGATATCAAGGTTCTGTCGAAACTACAAACATCCTTACTAATAACTGCATTTAATCTTCTTGATTCCGGAGGAATCCTAATTTACTCTACATGTAGTATAGCTCCGGAAGAAAATGAGTATGTAATATTGAAAGCACTAGAAAAGTATCATGGCCCCAACATAGAATTAATTCCAATAAATATAAGCATCGGAACTAATGGCCTAGACGAATATAATAAGGTATATTTTGGAAAAGAATTCAGAAAATGTAAACGATTATACCCATATTTACATGGCACTGAAGGTTTCTTTATAGCCAAAATGAGGAAAAAATAATGATAGTAAAAAAGAGTAAACTTACTGTTAGGCCAGCTGTGGAAAAGGAGATTAATTTAATAAATAGATTTCTAATTGATAATTGGAGCTTAGATTTAAAAAGACTATTTAAAAAAGGAAATGTTATAATATATGTCTTTGAAGGATACTTTAATGAAATTTACGCTGCAAGAGGCTCATTCATACCCATTATTAATCAATTAATTGAGAGAAATAAGCACCCGTATGCACTAGGACTTCACATGGGCAGGTTGAGGAAGAAAAAATTTCTTCCTTCTTTAGAGCTAGGTTATATTGTATCAACCAAAACAAATACATGTGTAATAGTAAATGAAAAAGGAGAGGAAAACTTTCTCTATGGCAAAGATTTACTATTAGAATCAATTATCGACATTAAATCCTCAATTAAACCGGGACAAATAGTGATTGTACTTAATAGAGAAAATGAATATATTGGTTTAGGAAGAGCTATCAACAAGATAATAAAAATAAAAGGTAAGGTTTATTCTCCACAAAGAGGATTTATTATAGAGAATATCATTGATCTTGGATGGTATCTGCGTAAAGGAGGATAAAATAGTTAAACCAGTATACGTATCACAAAGCAAGAGTCCTAGGAGGTGACGATAATGCCCTTTAATGAGAAAGACTTTATATTAGTAGAATACACAGTAAAAGTAAAGGACACTGGAAAAGTCATTGATACAACAGATGAAAAAATAGCAAAAGAACACGGAATATATGATGAGGAGAAAGAATATGGACCAATACTTGTAATAATAGGTGAGAAGCGCTTTGTCAAAGGTTTCGAGGAAGCATTAAAAGAAAGTAATGTAGGCGAAGAGAAGGAAATAGAAATACCTCCGGAAAAAGCTTTTGGTACAAGAGATCCTGATAAAGTAAAAACTTTCTCCGTTAGAGAATTGCGTAAGAGAGGTGTTAAAAGATTAGAGCCTGGAGAGATCGTGGAAATAGGTGGTCTGCCAGGAATTGTTAGAAGTATAGGCGGAGGACGAGTTATAATAGACTTCAATCATCCTCTTGCTGGAAAAACACTCGTTTATAAATTCAAAATATTACGGAAAATCGATGATAGAATAGAGAAAATAAAATATTTGATAAAGCGAAGAATTAGAGGAATAAACTTAGAAAAAATCATCGTAAAAGAAGAGGATGGCAGAATAACCATAGAGTTACCTGAAGACGTACTGTTAGCTGAGGATATACAGTTAGCAAAGAAAATAATAGCGAACGAAATACCAAGATACATAGATAATGTGAAGGAGGTACTGTTTATTGATAGATTCTATAAAATAACTGAAGAAGAGAAAACAAAAGAAGAAAAAGAAACTACTCAATAACCCCAGTTATTTTTGCCAGTTCTATAGCGGCTTCTTTAGTTAATCCTTTTTCTCCAAGGATAGTATAACGTTCCGGTCTAATACGTGGAGCTAAGAGTAATGCTTCAATTATATACTTATTGGGTATTCCTAGCTCTTTTGCAGTTGTAGGAGCACCTACTTTTCTTAACACTTTCCTTATACGTGTCCACTTCATACCGTGAAGATACGACATCATAATTGTTCCAACACCTACCTGCTCACCGTGGAGTGCTGGTTTTGGAGCTATCATATCAAGTGCGTGGCTAAATAAGTGTTCAGAACCACTTGCTGGTCTTGTAGAACCAGCTATACACATAGCAATACCACTACTTACTAGTGCTTCAACTAACACTCTTATCCCTTCGACACTAAATCTACTTATCTCGTCAATAAAAGATACTATATGTTTAGCTGAAAGCAAAGCTAACGAGGCTGCATATTCACCGTAATATTCTCCCCTAAGTTTATGACTAAGTTTCCAGTCGGCAACAGCTGTGAATTTAGCAATTATATCTCCGACACCAGCACGAAGAAGCCTTTTTGGAGCTTTCGCAATCAATTTTACATCAGCTATTATAGCGTCTGGAACGACAGCTCGGAAAGACGTTGCACGTCCACTACCCTTAAGAGAGGCAAACGGTGATGCTATGCCATCATGTGAAGCGGAAGTTGGAACACTTATAAATTTAGCATGGATTCTTGATGAAACATATTTAGCTATATCTATAGGCTTACCTCCTCCAATACCAATTATTGTTTGAGGCCTCAATGAGGAAGCTTTTTCTAAGACGCTATCTGCCTCATTAATAGAGGCTTTTCTAACAATTACATACTTTACATCATTGTATTCCTTTTTAAGTATATCCAGAATCTCCTTTGCAACAATATTAAACACATTAGGTCCAGTAACTATTAAAAGGGGCTCCCTTATACGCAAATCCCTTAAGTATACAGGTATATTATGTATTATGTCTTGCCCTACTATAACCATTCGCGGTAATCCTATTATATGTTCCTTTAATATCACTATTTTCACGCATTAAAGAGTTGTTATCCGCCAATACCAGAGTATACGTAGGAGGTTTTATAAACTCCTTTGAGGAGTTGGAATTAGACGGATAACTATTAATGCCATTAGTGTGGGAAACATGGAGCATATATTTCAAAGCAATCAGGAAAAAATTCTTACAAAATACTTAAAGACTGGTACAACCACCGTGGGCATAGTAGTAAAAGACGCAGTTATTCTCGCCGCAGACAAGCGGGCAACTGCTGGATACTATGTAGCCCATAAGCATGTGAAAAAAATATTGTTTATAAATGATAAAATAGCAATTACTACGGCCGGATTAGTAGCCGACGCACAAATGCTTGTAGATTTAATAAGAAATGAAATGAAATATTACCAATTAAGTACAGGAATGCCAGTAAAAGTTAAAGTCGTAGCATCAATGCTTTCAAGCATCCTACACAGCTATAGATTCTATCCATTTATCGTACAATTACTAGTCGGTGGCTACGATACTGAACCCCATTTATATATGTTAGAATTCTTCGGCGCTGTTGCAAAAGAAAAATATGCTGCAACGGGCTCAGGTTCACCAATCGCAATAGGTGTCATTGAAAAGAATTATAGGGAGGATATGAGTATCGAAGATGCTAAGAAATTGGCTGTAGACGCCGTTAGTGCTGCTATGTTACGAGATACAGCTACTGGAGAAGGTATAGATGTTGCCGTAATAACTAAAGATTATTCAAAAATAGAAACAATAAAATATAACAAGTAACCAATATATTTTTGAACTCTGAATAAGAGTACATTTTAAACAGTACAAGTAAGGGTCTTCATTCTTCATCATTATCTTGTACAAAATATGAGAGTATCGTAGAATAAAATAGATAAAATAACAGTCTGGTGTAAGAAAGTGAGTACAACATTAGAATTCATTAGAACTACAATATTGAATAATATACCGATAGAGGCTGGTGTAACTAGAATAGAATTCGAGGGCCCAGAAATAGCTATTTATGTAAAGAATCCTGCAGTAATAGTTGAAAGAACCGACGTTATAAGAAATATTGCGAAAACCATAAAGAAACGTGTTGTTATACGAACTGATCCGGCTTATCGTAGAGATAAAAGAGAAACAATAGAAATAATAAAGAATATAATACCAAAAGAAGCTAATATTAAAGAAATAAAGTTTGATGATATACTTGGAGAAGTCGTAATACTTGCAGAAAAAACGGGGCTCGCCATAGGGAAAGGCGGAATAAATAGAAGAAAAATATTAGCTGAGACTGGTTGGAGAGCCGTAATAGAACGAGCTCCACCACGGGAATCAAAAATAGTAAAACAAATATTAAATCAGCTATTAGTAGAAAATGAATACCGTTTGAACTTCTTAAGAAGAACGGGTGAAAGAATACATAGAACACTTGTATTCAAGGATTCATACGTTAGGATTACTACTCTCGGCGGTTTCATGGAGGTTGGACGATCTGCTATATTAGTAGAAACTCCGGAAAGCAAGGTCATAATGGATCTAGGCATAAACTTAGGAGCTAATAATCCTCTCAATGCATATCCTAGGTTGGATATAAGTGATGTAACAATAGAGGAATTAGATGCCGTAATAGTAACACACGCACACCTAGACCATACGGGACTGGTACCGTTATTATTCAAGTATGGATATGAGGGACCAGTATATATGACTAAACCCACCCGGGATCTAACCATACTAATGCTACAAGACTATTTAGGTGTTGTTCAAAGAGAAGGAAGAACCCCTCCCTACGGGGAGAGAGAAGTAAGAAAAATGTTACTACACACAATTACTTTAAAATACAATGAAGTAACAGATATAGCTCCAGACATACGATTAACCTTCTATAATGCTGGCCACATTTTAGGATCCGCTATGGTTCATTTACACATAGGCGAGGGACTCCATAACATAGTCTACACTGGTGATTTCAAGTACGCACGAACCAGGCTTCTCGAAAAAGCCAATGATAAGTTCCCTCGTGTTGAAACATTGATTATGGAAACCACTTATGGCGGACAAGACCAGCCACCTAGAGAGGAGGCTGAAGCACAATTAATAGAGGTGATAACGAGAACTATTTCCCGTGGAGGAAAAGTTCTAATCCCCGTGCTCTCTGTCGGCCGAGGTCAAGAAATAATGCTTGTCATAGCCAACGCTATAAGAAAGAAAATCCTACCAGAAATACCAGTGTACATTGAAGGACTCATAGACGAAGTAACAGCAATACATACACAATATCCGGAACTTCTATCAAGAGAAGTAATGTCAGCTATATATAATGACCAAGATCCCTTTAGTGCTGAATTCTTTAAACGAGTAGAAGGAAGGGAAGCACGAAAAGACATAGTAGAAGGCGAACCCTGTGTTATAATGGCTACTTCGGGAATGTTAACTGGAGGACCCGCCGTAGATTATTTAAAGATGCTAGCACCGGATCCCCGGAATAGTCTAGTATTTGTAAGCTACCAAGTTGAAGGAACTCTTGGCAGGAAGATTAAGGACGGTGCTAGAGAGATACCTATGGTTGGAGAAAATGGAAGAATCGAGATACTTAGAATAAACCTAGAGGTAAGAAGCATAGAAGGATTCTCGGGGCACTCTGATAGAGGACAACTTCTGGACTTTCTGAGGAATATAGAACCTAAACCACGGAGAATTATACTAAACCACGGAGAACCTTCAAACACTAAATCATTCTACAATAAACTAATGAATAGACGGCTACGCCAACGATTAGGGTTACCAGAAGACTTAGAGGTATACATGCCACGCATTATAGAGAGTTTAAGATTAATTTAACTTCAATATATCTATTGCTTTAATGCTATTACGATTATGGAATAAAGTTTTTGCCATTATCGACCTAACGTAATCTAGTTCTATTCACTTTTTTATTTTGCCAGGAATATCTTCTTATCCTAGACGAACGACCAAACCCACATGCAGCACAATAGCCTTTCGCTACATTAAATGAATGTCTTCCACAACGTCTACAACGTATGTGTGTTTTTCCTCTTCCCATTTTACCGAATGCTGGTGTTCCTTTACCCATATACTAACCCCTCTAACCCTGCTGGCAAATGTGTATTTATAAACCTTTATGTTGGAGAAGGAGATATCAGTACCACATTGTCTCCTCGTATTACAATAGTGCCAAGTTTCCTTGGTGTACCATCTTCTCGTATCTCCTCCGCATCTTCTAATACTATATTTAGATGTTGGTCAAAACTCTTGAGTTTCCCTCTTACTTCTCTATTACCCTTTAATTTTACTAATACTATAGAGCCTACAGATTCTACTAATATTCTACGTGCTGTTTCAGTCAATTTCTTCTACCCCATACTACCCCATACTATTAGGGATTAAAAATTAATTCCCTCTGTGATATCTCATTAAATGGTTTAAGATATGAAAATTTTACGCTACTTGCTTTCGAAGAAAGAGAAAAAGAGATTATTTGAGGAACTTTCACATCTTTACAATTATATCAATAAGGAAAGAGACAATATCAAGAAACTTAAAGTTGAAAAAATAATTGTAAATAATGAAACCGAATTGATATTAATAGATTCTTTTCCATCATTTTTCAAAACGAATAATAAATATTATCCGACTCTCCACCTAATTGCTAGAATTATTGAGAATAAAGGCATAGACTATGTGAAGAAATCGTTTAAATACGTTGCTGTCGACAGCGGTGCTCTAAGACCCCTATTACGCGGAGCCGATGTAATGAAGCCCGGTATTAAAGAAACATCAGGTTTCAAGAAAGACGATGTGGTTGTAGTATTCCTAATAGATAAATGGATACCTATAGTTATTGGAACCGCCATAACTGATTATGACGAACATGTAGATAAAGGGAAGACTATCAAGAACATACATAGAATAGGTGATAGAATTTGGGATCTTTCGGAGAGAATAATAAAAACAACATCACGCTGAATAGTAAATCTATACTAAGTAAGATAGCAGATTGTGTAATGGTGGACCGGCCGGGATTTGAACCCGGGGCCTCTCGGATGCCAACCGAGCGCTCTTCCAGGCTGAGCTACCGGCCCACCACAGTTCTGAGTGGTATTTGGGTTTATAAGAATTTATAATTTAAATACAATGACCCGTTTTATTTAGACAACTTATTTAAAAACTGTGTAGACATAGTTTTCTTTTATTAGGGGTGGATGGTGTCTGATATCATTGAAGAGGTTCTAGAAAAAGCAATAGAGTCTAAGATATTTAAGA